>JAVVPO010000014.1:33120-37112 GCA_036655715.1 Cellulosilyticaceae bacterium
TAAAAGACCTCTTGACTTGTAGAGGCTTACCTTGAAGTTTTTCAATATCCTTTAAAAAAGGTACTTCTTCATTGCTACAAAATGAAATAGCCGTACCACTCATTCCAGCCCTTCCAGTACGTCCGATTCTGTGGATATAGGTTTCAGGAACATTAGGAATATCCATATTTACGACATGGGATAATTTATCTATATCAATGCCTCTTGCCGCTACATCTGTGGCAACTAAGATTCTTATTTCTTTATTTTTGAAAAGTTCCAAAGCTTTTTGTCTTTCAGATTGATTTTTGTCACCATGAATCGCTTTAGTTCTTATGTTTTCTACATTAATAGCTTTACTTATTTTATCTGCTTTCTTTTTAGTTCTAGCAAAAACCAATACAGATTCAAATGATTGATTCTTTAGTAAATCTAATAATAACGCTGTTTTATCTGGTTCCTCTACAAAATAAACTTGTTGCTTAATCTCTATCTCATTTGAAATTTCACTTTTAATTTCTATCTGAATAGGATTTTTCAGGATGGAATGAACAAGTTTCATAACTTCTTTTGGCATAGTTGCTGAAAATAATAAATTTTGTCTTGCTTTTGGGAGACTTGTAATAATTTTTTTAACATCATCTATCATTCCAAAATCAAGCATACGATCGGCTTCATCAAGTACAAACATTTCAATACTATTTAAATTCACATAGCCTTGCTGAATAAGGTCAAGAAGGCGCCCAGGCGTTGCAACTAAAATATGAGGCTCTCTTTTCAAGACCTTGATATGACGTTTTGGCGTGACTCCACCAAAAATAACACCCGTTTGAATAGCTAGGTGTTGGCCATAAAGCTTAAAGCTTTCCTCAATTTGAATAGCTAATTCACGGGTAGGTGCTAAAATTAAAGCTTTAATAGGATGAGATTCGTCAGGATTAATAATCTCTTTTGAAAGTTTTTCTAATATAGGAATTGCAAAGGCAGCTGTTTTGCCTGTTCCTGTCTGAGCACATCCAAGCAAATCTTTTCCACTTAATATAGGAGGAATAGCTTGTTCTTGTATAGGTGTTGGATTTTTATATTGTTGATCCTCTATAGCTTTAATAATAGATGGATTCAAGTTAAAATCATGAAATAACATTTTTTTCTCCTTTGACATGAATAGTATACTTCATATTATCATACTTCATAGAGGTTGGGATATTTGATTTTAGGGGAAAACTAAAAGAACCTACTTAAATGCATACAATGTATGTCTAATAAGTAGGTTCTTACTGGATATAAAACCTTTACCGTCGCATACAGCTAATAGGCTCTATGCGACTTACTTGTCAATTGGCTCATCCTCAGATGAATTTCCTGCTGCGGCCTCTGAAACTTGAATGCTTTGGTTACTCTGACTTGTCATCTTTGTTCCCTCCTACATTCGATTTGGTTTTACAAAAGTAGTATGTGTAGGATGAAAGGTATTTATTCAGTTATTTTTTTATTTTTTAGAGCAAACTTTTGCACCTGAAGGCAATGCTCCCATTACATAGCTTTCCAAAGGAGTTCCTATCACAGATTCTAGGATAACGATTGATCCCTTGTCCTCCTCTGTTCTAATTAATCTTCCACAGCCTTGTTTTAATTTAAGAGCCATTTCAGGATAATCAACTGTAGACATTGGATCAAGTCCTTGTTCTATGGCTTCCTTACGTTGTGCTTCAATGAGAGGATCTTGAACTTTTAAAGGCAATTCCCAAATAACTAACAAAGTCAATGCTTCACCTGGGACATCGATGCCTTCCCAAAAGTTGGATCCGATTAAAACTGAAGTTTCTTCCTCTCTAAACTTTCGGACAAGATATCCACGCTCGCCTTTATCTTCCCAGATCATTTCAAAGGGAAAGTCATGACCTTGTAATGCTTTTCTAATCTTTTTTACTTCATCTAAGGAATTAGTAAGCACAAGTGCTCGTCCACCATTCTCTTTTAATAGGGATACTAAATGTTCAATCTTATTGGTTGGCTC
Source organism: Cellulosilyticaceae bacterium (assembly GCA_036655715.1). Lineage (GTDB taxonomy): Bacteria > Bacillota > Clostridia > Lachnospirales > Cellulosilyticaceae > JAVVPO01. The sequence goes on from JAVVPO010000014.1 coordinate 35,117, forward strand.
TGGCAAGTACACAACAACTTGATTTTCCAAATCAAAAGGACTTCCAATGGTAGAGCTAGATGGCTCTTTTAACCCAAGTGTTCTTGTGAAATAATCAAAATCACCTTTATTGCTTAAGGTTGCAGAAGTAAAGACTACTGGTAGTGCCTTTTTGAATAAATGCTTATTTAACATAGCACCAATTTTTCGTGGAACAACCCAAAAGCTACCGTTCTTTTGTTCTACCCAAGAAACAATCTTGCTGCCTTGATCTTTACAGAATTGGTCTAATGCCCAGATAGCTCTTTCTATCTGCCCCTCATAGGCCTGTATTTGATTGGATGATAATGATTCAGTATATAGTTCTTGTTCTATTTGTAGTTCTAGAAGAACATGGTCTAATGTCTTACGGAATGTAGCTGCAACTGCCAGTAGGGCATCGTTTCTTTGAATGGAAACCCTTTCTTCCGTTTCATCTGCTATGATAGAATGCTGGAGCTGAGTGAAAAATGCATTTGAGGCATCTTCTATCATAGTAGTTATTGAAACTAATGAATCACGAGCTCCTTGTAGTTCCTCAAGATCCGAAATCATAGTATCAATTTCTTCCCTATTAATTTGTTGTCCTGCTTGCATGGATGCAGGAAGAAGGACTTTATGGCCCTCATCGAAAATAACTGCGCAGTAGTCTGGAAGAATCGGCAATTGTCCATTGGCTAATCGCTCCTCCCTAGTCCATAAATCATGGAAGAATGTCTCATGATCCACAATAAGTAAATCTTGTGTAACCCTATACTGCTGTCTTGCCTTCACAAGTTTACAAAAACCTCGGCTAGAACATATATCACAAGGCATAGACTCTTCCCACTTCATCTTCTTCCAGTCACGATCTGAGATAGTCGGCATCTCTGAGCGTTCACCTAATTTGGTGTTACTTAACCACTCGTAGATTTCATCAGACATGGTACTTAATTCATCCATGTTTTCATTTACTCGCACATCACAGATATACTGATTGGGATCTTTGGCCATCCTAGCATCGATTTCAAGTCCAAGTAGGTTAGAGAGTTTTCGAATATCTCCGCCTTGGCCGGCAAGCTGTTCTTGAAGTGCTGTGGTAGCACATGCAATGACTACAGGTTTTCCAGTAAAGCGCGCATAGGGAATGGCTGATAGTAAATAAGCAAATGTTTTCCCTGTTCCAAGTCCTGCCTCTGCTAAATGAACTTTTTTATCACAAATGGCATCTGCAATTTTAAAAGCTGTAAATATCTGTTCATCTCTCACTTCATATTCATGTTCAGGAAGAATATCATATAACACATCACCAATCCACTCAACTAATTTCGATTGAAAGTCTTGTTTATTCTTATACTCAAAAGGTACTTTATTTCTTGTACACATATTTATTTTTCTCCTCTATCGTTATGACTATTTAACTTAAGTACTCAAACTGTCATTTTAAGTATTATTTGTTAAACTTTCTTTTAAAAACAAATATAATCCTCTATTCCCATTAAGGTGACTAGAGGATTATAACTGAAATTCACGCTGTGTTCAATTGGATTTATTATTTATTCAGATAACAAGTAGGGCAATATACTGAACCAACTTCCACGTTGCTAGATGCAACCTTCAATTCCTTACCACATTTAGAGCATTTTGAAATACTAAACTTCTCTTCTTCACAATCCTCTATATAATGATTGCAAGTTAATTCACAATGATCCTCTTCACAATCTAAGCAACTTTCTGATGGGAAACCAAACTCACAGGCTTCAGTGATACCATTTGCATCATGATCTATTTCATTGATTATACTTTTAAGATTTTTACAACTGCTACAAATACATGTACTCATGACATTCCTCCTTGTATTTTTTCTGTAAGTATAGATTATAACAAATTTTAAATGAACATGTAACACTTTTTTATTCCTAGACTATTTCATAGCCTTACTAGTTTCATGCTGAGATGATTCTCTATAGATGTCAGTTAGCTTAGTGGGGCCGAGCTT
>JAVVPO010000015.1:0-7921 GCA_036655715.1 Cellulosilyticaceae bacterium
AGTACTACAGCTACTAGCAGAACGTAAAACAAGAAAACAAATAGCAGAAATAAGATGTGTAGAACAAGATACTATAAAAAAACAAATTAATAGTATCTTGAAAAAATTTGAGAAAAGTAATTATAAAGAAGTTTTAGAGATTATAGAAGGACTTAAAATATTTGAAGTGATTAAGATGATATAATCAAATAGGGTAAAATATAAAAAGGTAGCACTTAAGTGCTACCTTTTTATATTTAAGGAATGATTCGCTTAAAGCCAACAAGGTCTGGGAAACCTCTATCATGGATGCCATCAATGACAACGCCTCTAACAGAAGTGCTTGCATGAATCATCATACCATCGCCTACATAGAGACCTAAATGCTCAATGCCATAAGTGGGTATTTGTCCTGTATGAGATGTAGTGCCGAAAAATACTAAATCGCCAGGGCGAAGTTCAGTTTCTTCTACAAAGAAACCATTGTTTAAAAATTGCTCTCTAGAAGTACGAGAAAGAGAGATGTTATGCATACCATAGATAAGCTGGACGAAGCTTGAGCAATCTACGCCTGTTTCTAAACTATTTCCACCATAGACATAAGGGGTACTTAAATAATTAAGAGAAGTTGTAACAATATCCATACCAGTAGCTGTTAAGGTCTGGGATAAAGGTGAGAGAAGACTACTGCCAATGGCTGATTTTGGAATGTAGAACGTAGAAGTATTTTGAAACTTAGAAGACGCTTTATAGTAGTCATCAACTTCTTGAATTAATTCGATAGGTTCAGCTATTAATAAGTGTATTTGATTACTATCCTTATTGGGCTCGTCATAGGCTATTACAGGCTTGTCTAATTCAATAGTTAGAGCAAATGCATTTGAAGAAAATAATAGCATAGAGAGAATAATTAAAGATTTTTTTATCATAGGTCCTCCTAGTATATGTAGTAAAATGTATAATTAATAAAAATATACTTATATACAAATTATGTGGCATAGGGATATAAACTGTCAACTCTTTTATGCTATTTTTGTAAATGTATGATTTGGCAAAGTTTAGGGCAATATGTAACTAAAAAGGATAAAGGAGGAGAACTCGGATGAATGAATCTTTATGGATAGCAGGATCAAAGGGAATGCGGTTTAAGGCCTTAAAAGAAAATATAGATGTAGAGCTCTTAATCATAGGAGGAGGGCTAGTGGGCGTGAATACTGCTTATTTGCTTTCTAAGGAAGGTGTAGATGTTACTCTAGTAGATGCAGGTTTGATAGGATATAGCACATCAGGTCGTAATACAGGCAAACTCACTCCTCAGTCAGGACTTGTTTACGCACAAATTAAGAAAAAATATGGAATAGATAAGGCAAAAGAGTTCTATAATACGAGCCAAAGTGCTTTTAGGCTTATTGAGGAGACGATTAAAGCCTATAATATTCCCTGTGAATTAGAAAAAATGCCTTCTTATATTTATACAGAAAGACTTAACCAAATGGCGAGCTTTGAAGAAGAATATAAAGTCTATGAAGAACTAGGGATACAAGGAGAATTAGTTAATAAAATTGATTTGCCTATTCATATAAAAATAGCTATTTCTCAAACAGAGGCAGGAGCTTATAATCCTAAAAAATATATAGATGGGTTAGTACCTATTTTAGTCAATCAAGGTGTGAAAATCTATGAAAATACACCCGTAACACATATTCAGAAAGATAAATCAGCCTATGAAGTAACGATAGCGGATACATTTAAGATTAAGGCAAGGCAGGTGATTCTGTGTTCACAGTATCCTTTCTATGATCATTATAGTTTTTATCTCACAAGGCTTAGGCCGGAAGCTTCTTACATCGTAGCAGGAGAATATACAAAAGATTTTCCGCATGCAAGTTTTATTAATTTAGATCATCCTACAAGGTCTTTTAGACCTTATTATACTAATAATAAAAAATGGCTACTTATAGGTGGAGATAATCATAAAGTAGGACAAGATATGACTAACCACTATGAGGAACTAATGGCCTATGGAAGAAGTACATTTGGTATAGAAAATTACGCCTATAAGTGGGGAGCGCAAGATTATAAAACATCAGATGAAGTACCTTATATAGGGTATCTAAATGAGCATTCAGATAATATGTATGTAGCAACAGGTTTTAATAAATGGGGAAATATCAATGCCATGGTAGCTGCAAGACTTATTAGTCGTATGATAGTAGATAAAAAATCAAGTGATGTAAGTGTATATGACCCCTCACGAAGTAAAGACTATTTTACAGGGACTTATATCAAAGAAAATAGTAATACTATTTTTGAATGGATTAAAAGCAAAATAAAGCCTACAGATGGCAAGTTACCAGATGAATCAGGAAGTGCTACAATAATCAAAATAGATGGGAAAAAGTATGGGGTATATAAAGGCGATGAAGGTAAGCTGCATATACTAGATATCACCTGTCCTCATATGGGGGCTGAGCTTAATTGGAATCAAACAGATAAGACGTGGGATTGTCCTTGCCATGGTTCAAGGTTTAGCTATGAAGGAAAAGTTGTAAAAGGACCGGCTACCTACACCTTGCATAAATATGGAGAAGGAAATAATCCGGTAGATCCTGAGGTCCTGCAAAATTAAGTAAAAATAATTTCAAAAAAATGTAAAAAAATATAACCTTTTACAAAGTACTAGCATATGATGGTTAGTAGTAACTAATTTGGAGGTTATATTATGAGAAATAGTAATAATGTAGATATGACTGCTGGAGCGCAAAAAACATATAAAGTTGCCTTACCTTATCCTGTTATTAAAGTAGAAAAACCGAATGCTGAGTATGCTGGGTATATGCTAGAAGATGCTGCTGGAATGGTGTCTGAAATGTCTGATGTAGCAGCATATTTGTACCAAGGGCTAATGATAGATTCTAAATATAAAGATGTGATAGATACAATGCAGGGGATAAAATTAGTAGAAATGAATCATTTGGAGATATTTCAGAAATTAGCAAAACAATTAGGTGCAGATCCTAGATTATGGGATCAAAAAGGAAATAGAAGAAGATACTGGACGCCAGGGTATATACAATATCCTGTTCAATTACAAGATATATTAAGATATGATATTGAAAGAGAACAAACAGAAATGAATCAATATGCAAAACAAATGAGAGTCATTACAGATAGAAATATCGTAGCGATATTACAAAGAATTATATTAGACGAACAACTCCATGTTGAAATCTTAACGGAGTTATACGATAAATACTTTAAGCCAATGCCAAGAAAATAACAAAAAAACGATGCTTAATAAATGAATATTAAGCATCGTTTTTTTGTTATTTTATAATTTCAAATGTGTACTTACCTTTAAGCTCAGCTTGTTTTGCTGTGTAAATATCATTACGTTTTACATTAATAGCAGTTTGATTAACTTGATCAGCAACATCTTCAAATTTAATATCAGCGCCATCTGAAACAGATGCTACTTTAATAAGATGGTAACCAAATTGAGTTTGGATAGGTGCGCTCATTTCGCCAGCTTTCATGCTAAATACAACGTTATCAAATTCTGGTACCATTTGTCCAGGACCAAATTCACCAAGATCTCCGCCAGCTTGACCTGATGGACAACTTGAGTATTTTTGTGCAGCTTCAGCAAAATCAAGACCTTCATTGATTTCATCTAAGATTTTTTGTGCAGATTCTTCGTTAGAAACTAGAATGTGACTAGCTCTAGCTTTAGGACCTGTAGCAAACATATCTTTGTGATTTTCAAAGTAAGCTCTAGCTTCTTCTTCTGTTACTGTAACATTAGCAAGAAGTTGATTAAGTGCATATTGATTTAATAAAGATTTTTTCATATCATTTACTGCAACTAAGTAAGCTTCGTCATTGTCAAGGCCAGTCGCTAAAGACTCTGAGTAAAATAATTCTTGTGTTACAAGTTCATCTACTAATTGCTCGTGACCTGCTGGACCTTGAAAACGATTTGCATTAGGACCTAAGTTACGAAGTAAAGCATTTAAATCTGACTCTTTAATTTCTCTTCCATCTACAATAGCTAATAATTTATTATCCATGATAATCTCCTTTAAGTAAAAGTATAACAAAATAGTAACATTAAATAGGACAGATGTAAAATGATTATTCAAATATAACAGTTATATGACAATATAGCCAAAGGGGAATATTGCATTCATCCAGATTATAAAATGTATAGTAAGTCTGTGAGGAGGGGGATAAGTATGCTTAAAATAAGTCAATTAGATGAGTTAGAGAGATGGATAGAAAAATGTATGAAATATTGCTGGGGAGTCGTGCTTATTATAGCATTAATAGAAGTTTTAGCCTTTTTTTCGTTTAGCATTATTAGGAGTAATGAATGGAAGGATCAGCTACAAGTTTATATTTTGAATTATATACTATTCCCAACAGTAAGAAACGTATTAATAGTAGGGTTTGGCAATATAGGTGTAGCCATGTATCTCAAGTCTAAAAAGATAAGAGCTGCTTATATAGGGATGATTACAGTCTCTCTTGTAGGGATGAATCTTATCTATACACATAGCGATATGCTAGTACTAATTGGAGTGATTGGCATTCCAGTTATTTTATCTATAACAGTAGGTGACAAGAAATTTACAGAGAATATTAGCTTGCTTAATGGCGTGTTGTTACTTTTTGTCCAAATAAGAATAGTAGAAACTTTAGACTTGTCAGCGGAGCTGGTAGTAGCAACTTTGATTAGTTCTATGATTATGTTGATAGGTGTACATAGGATAGCTAAGGGGTTATTGGAATACTATGGGAATATTTTGAGGTGTTGGAGTATAGCTGATGAAGTGACAAAGCTAGAGCCATTAACAGGGACTTTATGCAAGAAAGCTATAAGCGATGAGTTAGATACAATGGTAGAAGAAGTGTGTGGGGGGGCTTTATCCATAGCGCTAATAGACATTGATAATATGAAGTCATTAAATAAAATCTATGGTAGAGAAGTTGGAGATGAAGTCATTAAAGAGTTGGCTAGAATCATCAAGAAATCTACTAATAACGGAATAAAAGTAGGAAGATATGGTGAGGATGAGTTCATATTATTATTTGATAACCATGGAGTCATGCAAGTTATTACAGTTTGTGAGTTAATTAGAGATTCATTTTATAACTATAATATTGGGATAATGGAAAGTGAAAAACTAAGTGCAAGTATTGGGATTGCTACACTAACGGATAAAACAAGAGATAGCATAGAACTTTTAATCAAGGGAAAAGAAGCACTGAAAAAAGCAAAAGAGAGTGGGAAAAATAAAACCGTCGTTTCATAGACAAGATTGTCTAAAAGTTTTTTTGTTAGATTTCCAGATAATTACAAAAAATGCATAACTTCTTCTTTATACTTTAAATATGTGTAGGAGGGAAGAAAATGAATAATGTAATGACGAAAGAAAAAAGTGTAAAAGAAGTGTTTAAAGCAATTAGGTGGAGTGAAGTTTGGTTATGTATTTTTGCGTTTACGTTGGGAAGGGTGGGGATAGCTGGTGGATTTTATACACTAGGTATTGCCTATTTAGGAAGTTTATATCTAGACAAAGAACTAAGGAAATGGTCTAGTCTATTTACGATGCTTGGATTACTCTCTCTAACTATCTTTGATATCACTGTATTAAAGTATGTCTGTATGGTAGCTTTCGTTGTTGTAGCAAGAATGTATTTGAGTTTTGCGAATAAACAATTTAATGAGAGAAATCAAGCAATAATAGTAGCAATTAGTATTAGTGTGTTTAACATTATTGCAGTTTGTATAACTGGAATAAATATATTGGATATACTTGTTGGGCTATTAGAAGGAATGGTAGGCGGTGGACTTGTACTTATATTAAGTTATGGAATAAAAGTCATAGCTGAAAATAGAAAAACATGCCTAACAACGAGAGAAACAATTAGTATGACGCTCATTTTTGCAAGTGTTTTAGCGGGAATGGTAGATCTTTATATAGAAGTTCCTTTGTTTATAGAAATTTATCTAAGGGATACACTAACCTTTGTGGTACTCATTGCAGTTACTTATTTAGGCGGAGTTAATATAGGTATAACTATTAGTTTAGTGATAAGCACTATTCTTGTACTTATAGGCTATATGCCAGTAGGATTTACAGCTATTTATGGTATAACAGCTTTATTAGGTGGGCTTTTTGTGCCGGTAGGAAGAATCGGTGTTATTCTAGGTGGATTTTTAGGCCAATTGCTAGGCTTTGCTATTTTTAATGATAGAGTTATAGATATATCATTAATTGGAGCCTATGTAGTTGCTGGGATTATTAGTATGATATTACCTGGGAAATATTTTGGATTATCGAATTGGTTTGGTTTTGGGACAGAAGAAGAAAATGAAAAGATTCATATTGAGAGAGTACAAAAGATTATAACAAGCAGATTAAGTCACTTTGTAGAAGCTTTTAATAAGCTAAGTGATAGTTTTAATAGTATTGAATGCAAAAGAATAGGGCTTAATGATAAAGATATAAAATATATTATAGAAGATACGGCTGAGAAATTCTGTGATAATTGTTCAATGAAGAAGTTTTGTTGGCAACAGGATTTAATTAGAACTTATAATACAGCGTATCAGATGGTCATTAAGGGGGAGAAAAGTGGTACGATTACACGAGGAGATATCCCCGAAAAGTTTAGGCAAGATTGTCCTAATGCAGAGAGTTTTGCCTATACACTTAATTTTAAATTAGATCTACATAAACAAGATATAATATGGCACAACAAGCTGATTGAAAGCAGAGTTATTGTAGGAGAGCAGCTAAAAGCAGTAGCCTATAGTGTGTACAACCTTGTTAAAGAAGTAGAAGAAGAAGTAAAATTTAATAAAGAAGAAGAAAAGCTACTGACAGAGGCGCTCAAAACGACAGGAATTAAAATTAAAGATTTGATGGTCGTTGAGAATAAGAATAAAAAGAAATCTATAGAGCTATATACAAGCTACTGCAAGAAAAGTACAGAGTTACAAAATAAAATCATTCAACAAACAGAAGAGGTTTTAGATGTTCAACTTGTTGTAGATAAGCATGAATGTGATGAAGAGGGCTGCTATTTTAAATTGATGGAGAAGAAAAAATTTGGCATTACAGCAGCGGCGGCGGCAAGGGCGAAAGAGAAAGTTTCAGGAGATGTTTATACTTTTATGGAGTTAGATGATGGAGAGTATTTACTTGCTTTAGCAGATGGTATGGGAAGCGGAGAACTCGCTAAGCAAGAAAGTACAGCGACCATAGAGTTACTAGAGGAATTTATGGATTCAGGTTTTGAAAAGGATTTAGCAGTGAAACTTATTAATTCTGCACTTGTACTTAAGGCCAATGAAGAAACTTTTTCTACTATGGATATTACTTTAATAGATACTTATACAGGGATAGCAGAATTCTTGAAGGCTGGTGCAGCAACGAGCTTTATATTAAGAGAAGATGAAGTCATAACCATTAGATCAGCTTCATTCCCTATAGGCATATTAAGAGAAGTAGATTTAGAAGTGCAAAAAATGCAGTTAAAACATGGGGATGTTATTGTAATGGTAACAGATGGGATTTTAGCAATGCACAATGATGTATTAGGTAAGGAAGATACTTTCAAACATTTCATAAGAGAAGTTGGGGGCGGGGAGCCTAAATACATGGCAGAATACTTAATGCAAAAAAGTTGTGATTTGCTAGGGATAAGTAACGACGATGATATGACCATTGTAGTTGCAAAAGTTTGGAAAAAGCTATAGAGGGAGTGAATAAAAACAGCGGAATAGTGTAATAATTTAAGATACATTACTAGCCTACAAAGTAGAAAATGTAAAAAGCACAAAAGGGGCCTTTTAGGAAGAAGAATATTATAATTGAAGGGCACAAAAGTGATTGGTATGAGAAGGCTCTTTTTATTTTAAAAGACTCTAAAA
>JAVVPO010000015.1:8021-12092 GCA_036655715.1 Cellulosilyticaceae bacterium
CAATCATTTTTTATTTTTTATTTTAATAGAAAAGGGGATATCTCAAGTGACTAATGGCCTGACCTAAGGGCTGTTTAGGCTATAGGAGACATCCCTTTTTTTGATATAAGTATTGCATCAGCCTAGATATAAAACTAAAATATAAATAAGTAAAAGGAAATAAAACTAAAATATAAATGAGTGAAAAGGGAATATTAAAAATAAGCCATAAGGAGAAAAGATTCAAATAAGATAAATATGATGATTAAGCAAATCGAAAATAAAGTTAAGAAGTACATTGAGAAGTATAACCTTATAGAAAAAGGCAATCATATTGTTGTTGGTGTTTCGGGTGGTGCAGATTCTATGATGTTATTACATTTTCTAGACAAATATAAAGAAGATTATGAGATAACTTTACAAGCAGCACATATACATCATGGTATGCGTATAGAAGCCAGTAGGGACGCTGAGTATGTAGAAAAGAAATGTTTAGAGTGGAACATACCTTTTAATATTCATTATTGCTGTATCAAAGAAATTGCAATTGAGAAGGGAATAACAGAAGAAGAAGCAGGAAGATTAGAAAGGTATAATTTCTTTATATCTTTAACAAAACAAGATGATAAAATAGCTACAGCACATAATAAAAATGATCAAGCAGAAACATTGATTATGAGATTCCTAAGAGGAACGGATATAAGAGGGTTAGGAGGGATACCACCTAGGCGGGATAATATTATACGACCTTTGCTGGATTTAGAAAGAAGAGAAATAGAGTATTATTGTGAGATAAACAATATTAGGTTTAAAGATGATCATACTAATTTTATGCCTATTTATACTAGAAATAAAATTAGATTGAAATGTATACCTTATATACAAGAGCATATGAATACAAACATTATTAATACCTTAGCAGATCATAGTCAGCTCTATAGAGAGGAAGAAGAATTCTTACAAGATTATATAGAGGAAGTTTTTAGAGAAGCAGTTTGTATAGAAACAGATAAAATGACTGTAGATATTAATAGATTAATAAAAGAAAAGGTTTATATACAGAAGAAATTGTTTTTATATGTTTTAAGTCAGATTAGTGGGCAAACCAAGGATATTACCTTGATTCATATTCAAAAGGTACTAGAATTACTTCAAATGCAGTCGGGTAAAAGAGTTAGCTTACCCTATCATTTGACGGCTTTAAGACAATATGATAACATTATTGTTTTAAGAGATTATAAGGATATAATTACTAATTATGACTATACCCTAGAAGTGGGAATAAATAATATAGAAGAAATACCTATTAGTCTAAATCTAAGGGTTAACCTACCTAAAACCGTTGAACAAACTATGGAAAATATGTATACTAAATATATTGACTATGATAAAATAAAAGATAGCTTACACATTAGGACTAGAAGGGAAGGTGATATCATTACTCTTCCAATAGGTTCTAAGAAATTAAAGAGATTTTTTATAGATCAAAAGGTGCCATCTGATATGAGGAATACAATACCCCTTGTAGTAGATGACAATGAGGTAGTGTGGGTTATAGGTAGCAGATTAAGCAGTAAATACTATGTTACGGATCAAACCACTAGGGTGCTAGAAATGAAAGTAATAAAAAAGGAAGAGTCGCAGGAGGGATTATGTTAAATTTAGAAACGCTCATCAGTGAAGAAGACATCCAAAGACGCATAGAGGAATTGGGAGCGCAAATCTCAAAAGATTATGATGGAAAAGAAATTATCATGTTATGTGTATTAAAAGGTGGGGTTATGTTTATGACAGACCTAGCTAAACGTATAACAGTACCTATGAAAATGGAGTTTATGGCAGTATCAAGTTATGGCGATGAATACAAAAGTACAGGGGTAGTAAAAATCATTAAAGATTTAGACGAGTCTATAGAAGGCAAAGATATACTTATTGTAGAAGATATAATAGATTCTGGACGTACACTTAGTTATTTAAAGAATATATTAGATGCTCGTAAACCAAACAGTATCAAGATATGTACATGTCTTGATAAGCCAGACCAAAGAGTAGTAGAAGTAGAAGTAGATTATACTGGGTTTACTATACCAGATAGCTTTGTAATAGGATATGGGCTTGATTATCAGCAATATATGAGAAACCTTCCTTACATTGCAATAAATAAAGGTTAGTATCAGATTAATAGGAGTAGGAAGGAGGAACAAAGAATTGAAAGGAAAATTTAAAGGCAGTATTTTATATTTAGTAATAGTAGGTATTCTATTTGTGGCAGTATTCTTTGGGGCAACTCAGTCATTAGAGAATCAACCAAATCAATTAACATATCCAGGACTTAAAGCCAATATAGAAAATGGCAACGTTGAAAAAATGGATATCGAATTAGCTGGTGAGGACATATCCTATGTAACCGTTAAGCTAAAAGATAGCGACATTAAGTCAACAATAGAGGTTAAAGCAGCTAATTTTGATGCATATATTAATAGCTTCCCAACTGAACAATTAATAGCAATGGGGTATGATACTTATATACAACAACCTAGTTTATTCTTCCCAATCATGCAGATTGTACTTGTAGTAGGGATGTTTATCTTTATCATGGTATTCTTTATGCAACAAATGCAAGGTGGAGGTGGCGGCGGTGGCGGCCGTGTGATGTCATTTGGTAAGAGTAAAGCTAAAATGACCATCGATGATAAAGGCAGTACAACATTTAAAGATGTAGCGGGACTTGATGAAGAGAAGGAAGAAGTATCAGAACTTGTAGACTTCCTTAAGAGTCCTCGTAAATATACAGAAGTAGGGGCCAAAATACCAAAAGGGGTACTCCTTGTAGGACCTCCAGGAACAGGTAAAACACTTCTTGCCAAAGCAGTAGCTGGGGAAGCAGCGGTACCATTCTTTAGTATTTCAGGTTCAGATTTCGTAGAAATGTTTGTTGGGGTTGGAGCATCTCGTGTAAGAGACCTTTTCGAACAAGCAAAGAAAAATGCACCAGCTATCGTATTTATCGATGAGATTGATGCAGTAGGTAGAAAACGTGGCGCTGGCCTTGGCGGCGGACACGATGAAAGAGAACAAACACTTAACCAACTCTTAGTTGAGATGGATGGATTTGGTATGAATGAAGGCGTTATCATTATTGCTGCGACTAACCGCGCAGACATTCTTGATCCAGCACTTCTTAGACCAGGTCGTTTTGATAGACAGGTCGTAGTAGGTAGACCTGATATTATTGGTCGTGAAGCTATTCTTAAGGTACATGCTAAAGGTAAACCATTAAATGAAGAGGTAGATCTAAAGACAATAGCAAGAACAACAGCAGGATTTACAGGTGCTGACCTTGCCAACCTTATGAATGAAGCAGCACTTCTTACTGCAAGACACAACAAACGTGCTATTGATATGGAAGAAGTACAAAAAGCCTTCATCAAGATAACAGTAGGGACAGAAAAGAAAAGTCACCTTGTATCTGATGCAGAAAAACGTATTACTGCATACCATGAAATTGGTCATGCGTTAATTCATGAAGTATTACCAAACTTAGATCCTGTTCATAGTGTATCTATTATACCAACTGGATTTGCTGGTGGATATACAATGCCACTTCCAAGAGAAGACAAGATGTATATGACTAAATCTAGAATGCTTAATGAAATTGTATCATTACTAGGTGGTCGTGCAGCTGAGCAAATTATATTTGGGGATATTACAACAGGTGCATCTAATGATATTGAAAGAGCAACACATATTGCTCATGATATGGTTACTAAATATGGTATGAGTGAACTTGGACCTATTAAATTTGGTGATGAACAAGAAGAAGTGTTCTTAGGACGTGACTTCAATCATCAACGTAACTATAGTGAAGATGTGGCTACAAATATCGATAAACATATTAAAGAAATTATTGAAACATCTTACACTAAATCATTAGAGCTATTAAATGAGCATATAGAAATCCTTCATAAAGCATCAGAAGTTCTTCTTAAAAAAGAAAAAATTACTGGTAATGAGTTTAGAAGAATTATGAAGGGTGAAGAAATAGATATTGAGGTAATGGATGAACTAAATATCTTTGAAATAGAATCTGAA
>JAVVPO010000015.1:12192-23794 GCA_036655715.1 Cellulosilyticaceae bacterium
TAGAATCTGAATTAGAAGCAAATTCAGAAGTAGATTCAGAAGAGTATGATGATGAATATGACGAAGAGTATGATGAAGATTATGACGATGAGGATGAAAATTCACGCGAAGATAATCACTAAAATGATAGATTCAGTGCCTACAAGCTTAAGAGTTTGTAGGCATTTTGAAAATAATAATATCTAGGGGAGCAAAGATGAATAGAGAAGGGTTAGCAGGACTTGCTACTCAGTATATGGGTCAAAATCTAGAATACTATGAAGAGATTGATTCCACTAATATTAGAGCTAAGGCATGGGCGAGAGAAGGGGCAAAAGAAGGAAGCATTGTTATCGCAGATTATCAGAATATGGGTAAAGGAAGACTGGGAAGAGTATGGCTTTCTCCGAAGGGAACAGGTATATGGATGAGCCTTATATTAAGACCAAAGCTTTTGCCAAGAGAAATCTCGCAAATTACTTTAGTAGCAGGACTGAGTATGTGTCAAGCTACTCAGGCTATCACGGGATTAGATGCTAAGATTAAGTGGCCTAATGATATTGTAGTGAATAAGAAAAAAGTTTGTGGAATACTAACCGAAATGAGAGTAGTAGAAAACACGATTGATTATGTGGTAGTTGGAATCGGTGTTAATGTCAATAATCAAACATTTGATGAAACCATACCTTATGCAACGTCTTTAGCTATCGAGGGAAAAAACACTTATCAAAGAGAATTAATTATAAAAAGATTTGCAGAAATTTTTGAAAGACAATATGAATTATATAATGAAGACGGAAACTTGAAAAAGATTTTAAAAGAATATAAAGCGAATTGTATTACCTTAAATAAAGAAGTAAGAATCTTGAATGAACAAGAAGAATATATTGCTTATATAGAAGATATAGATGAAGATGGATCACTTATTGTAAAAAAGCAAGATGGTAGATATGAAACTATTTTTAGTGGAGAAGTATCTGTTAGAGGGCTTTATGGATATGTATAGAAAGGAAGTAAAAAGATGGACAAGCAATTAGTTATATGCGCATCACCCTACCAACATAAATATTATTTTGAACCGACATTTGAGGATATACCTAGCACTATCAAAGAAGAACTGATAGAGGCAGTATCTGAGATGGCAGAAAAAATCAATGGGATTATCTCTATAAGATTTAATGAAATGGGAGAAATATTTATTGATCAGACGTCTGAAGAAAATATATTGGTAGATGAAATTGGAGCAGCACTAGAAGTTAAGAAGTTCCAAGTAGAGAAGAGAGAACTGATTAAATCTCTTAAAATGTGGTATATGATTTACCGTACAGAATATGGAAAAATTGTAAGAGAAATTGTGCTTATGCAAGCAAAAGAATTATCTGAAGAAGCAATCATTAGAGAGATAGAAAGCAAATATGGCAAAGAATCCGCACAATTTGCAATGAACCTATTAGGATAATAGATAGGCGATTAACTTGCAAAATAAAGGGTTTTCATATATAATGAAAGCGCAAAATTGTCATAGGATCTATACTAAGCACACGATTTACAGGTACCTAAAGTAAGGGGTGCCTGTTTTTAAATAGGTCTTTAGAAATAGAGAGGGTGGGAAGATGATACTTGCTATAGATGTTGGAAATACTAATATAGTGATGGGTGTTATGGAAGAGGACAAGCTAATTGCTAGATTTAAGTTAACGACACAAACACCTAGAACTTCTGATGAATATGGCGTGACTATGACAGCAATGTTAGCACAACGAGGGATCGATAAAGAACATATTAAAGCAGTCATTATGGCTTCGGTTGTCCCAGATATCATGTATTCTTTGACAAATAGTATTAGAAGATATTTTAATCTCAAACCACTTATAGTAGGACCTGGCCTTAAGACTGGACTTGCTATTAGAACAGATAATCCAAGAGAAATGGGAGCGGCTCGTATTGCAAATTGTGTAGCTGGCTATGAGATACATGGAGGACCTTGCATGGTTATAGACTTTGGTACAGCAACAACCTATGATGTCGTGAATGGAAATGGTGAACTAATAGCGGCGATCACATCTCCAGGAATTAAGATATGTGCTGACGCCTTATGGCAAAGGGCAGCTCAATTACCTCATATAGAGATAAAAAAAACGAAGAATATCCTAGATGCAAAGAATACAATAACAAGTATGCAGACGGGGCTTGTTTATGGCTATATAGGACAAGTTGAGTACATCGTAAATAAAGTAAAAGAAGAGATGAATGCACCTTGTATGAAGATTATTGCAACAGGTGGATTTGCTAAGATTATCAGAGATGGTACAGATGTAATTAATGAATACGACGGACTTCTTACATTAAAAGGACTTAATATAATATATCAAAAGAATAGATAGGATGGTAAAGGTGAAATTTAGTACGGTAACAACACCCAACAATGTATTTTTGGCACCTATGGCAGGTGTTACAGACCTTCCATTTAGACTAATATGCAAAGAACATGGATGTGGAATGGTTTATACAGAAATGGTAAGTGCCAAAGGACTTCTTTACGATAGTGATAAGAGCAAAGAACTATTGTATGTAGATCCCAAAGAACATCCAATAGGCGCACAATTATTTGGAAGTGACCCTAATATAGTAAGTGAGATGGCAAAGAAAGTCGCCCAAAGTGATGTAGACTTTATCGATATTAATATGGGATGCCCTGCTCCAAAGATTACAAAAAATGGAGAAGGCTCAGCCTTACTTAAAAATCCAGATTTAATAGGAGAAATTGTTTATCAAACAGCTAAAGTACTAGATAAGCCACTAACTGTTAAAATCAGAAAAGGATTTGATGATGAAAATATTAATGCCATAGAGGTCGCCAAAATTATTGAACAAGCTGGTGCTAGTGCAATTACTTTGCATGGAAGAACAAGAGAGCAGTTTTATAGTGGCGTAGCAGATTGGGAAATTATTAGACAGGTAAAAGAAGCTATTAATATTCCTTTAGTAGGTAATGGTGATATCACAAAGCCTGAAGATGCAAAGAAGATGATGGACATAACTGGCTGTGATGCAGTACTTATAGCAAGAGGAGCTCAGGGGAATCCGTGGATTTTTGAAAGAACAGTGCATTATTTAGAAACTGGAGAATTACTACCAGAACCCACTTTTGAAAAGAGAATAGAGATTATACTAAAGCATGCCCAAATGCTGAAGGCTTATAAGGGAGAACATATTGGTATGCGTGAGATGAGATCCCATTTGACTTCTTATATAAAAGGTATTCATGGTGCAACAGAATTTAGAAAAAGACTTACAACAGTAACAACAATTGATGATATTAAATATTTATTAGATGAATGTTTAGCGCATATAAATAATCTGCAATAATTAAGCATATAACTTGTCCTTCGTGAATAAAGGTAGTATATAGAATGAGGGGGAGTTACATGAGTAAATTTGGATGCATAGATTTTCCTAATGATAATATAATATTATTTAAAGATGGTTTAGAAAAAACAAAAATAAACAAAGTCTTTTTAGAACCTATTAGCTATTTGGACATTAAGGGGTATAATATACATATTCTCAAGGAACCAAGTGAACTATCTAATAGGGTTTGGCGTAGAATAGAAGAAGAATTACTACAAAGGAATATACTCTACGTAGCTGCAAACAAGGAAGGAATACATTATCCCTTTGAGCACGTAGAGGTAGCTAAAGGAGAGGATATTAAGGTACTACTAGCTCCTTGTATATTGGATTATATTTTTAAATATGGGCTTGCGCGCAAAGATTCTAAATATGTAAAGATAGGTATCATAGGTGGGAAGATTAATACTACATTAGATGTACTTATTCCTATTATAGATAAGGTAACAGATATTACAGTATTTACGCAGGAGCCAGCAGTATATAGAGAGATTGTCAAAGAAATTTATCAAAAGACAAGAGTAAGGATGAAGTTAATGTATCCTAATCCTAAAGTAGTACAAGATATGGATATTGTATATGATGTGAGCAAGAATGTATCCTATTCAAATTGGTGTCACACTAAAGCAATCTATGTAGATTTCTTTCATGATACAAAAAAGCAAAAAAGGCAATTAACAGATTTAACCCCTAGTATATGGCACGATTTTGAGATAATATGTGAAAAGCATCCTATAAGAAAGGCTGTTTTAGAAGCAATGTTATATACTGACGGGTTTACAAGACACGTCCTAAGAACAAAAATAAAAAATTTTGATATAAGCATAAGCAGAGTTTATACCCTCCCTAAAAGTTGACAACCACTACCTAGTGGTTTATAATTTTGAAATTATAAAAGAGAGGCTATTTATCTGATTTAAGAAAGGGAGTATTTTAAATGGCAGAAAAACAAACATTACTCACATATGCGGGGATTAAATCTTTAGAGGCAGAACTTGAGCAATTAAAAACAGTAGAACGTAACAATGTAGCTGAAGAATTAAAAGAAGCAAGAGCACAAGGTGACTTGTCAGAAAATGCAGAATATGATGCAGCTAAAGATAGACAAGCAGAGATTGAAACACGTATCGTAGAAATTGAAAAGATGCTAAAAAACGTTGTTGTTATCGATGCTGATGATGAAATGGTAGATATTGTTAAGCCTGGATATAGAGTAAGATTATATGATGAAGCATTTGATGAAGAAGTTGAATACTTAATCGTAGGATCTACAGAAGCAGATCCTTTAAACGGTAAAATTTCTAACGAATCTCCAGTAGGATCAGCTTTACTTAATCACAAAGTGGGTGATGTAGTAGAAGTTGAAACTGATTTTGGAAAAGAAAAATATACTATATTAAATATTTTATTAAATGCTAACTAAATAATACGATTATTCAAAGGAGGAACTGGGGTGTCTGAAAATACACAAAACCAACCGGTAGTGCAAGAAGAAAATTTAAATGAACTTTTAAAAGTACGTTACGATAAATTAAAAGAGCTTCAAGACAAAGGAAAAGATCCATTCCAAATTACAAAATATGATGTAACAGCACATAGTGAAGAAATTACTAATCAATTTGAAGCGTTCGATGGGAAAGAAGTATCTATAGCAGGACGTATTATGGCTAAGAGAGATATGGGTAAAGCCTCATTCGTACACATTCAAGATACAGATGGAAGAGTTCAATCTTACGTAAGAAAAGATGAACTTGGAGAAGAAGTTTATGCAGAGTTTAAAAAATATGATATTGGTGATATCGTAGGGATCAAAGGGGTTGTATTTAGAACACAAAAAGGTGAGATTTCTGTAAGAGCGCAAGAAGTAGTTCTTCTTACAAAAAGCTTAAAAATTCTTCCAGAAAAATATCATGGACTTAAAGATACAGAAGTAAGATATCGTCAACGTTACATTGACCTTATTGTGAATCCAGAAGTTAAAGATACATTCATTAAACGTAGTATGATTATACGTGAAATGCGTAGCTTCTTAGACAATAAAGGTTTCTTAGAAGTTGAGACACCTGTTCTTCACTCTATAGCAGGGGGAGCGGCAGCTAGACCATTCGTAACACATCACAATGCATTAGACATTGATATGTATATGCGTATTGCGCCAGAATTAAAATTAAAACGCCTTACTGTAGGTGGATTTGATAGAGTTTATGAAATCGGACGTGTATTCCGTAACGAAGGAATGTCAGTAAGACATAACCCAGAGTTTACAATCATGGAGTTATACCAAGCATATGCTGACTACAACGATATGATGGATATTACAGAAAATCTTATCAGACATGTAGCTAATACTGTAATCGGTACAGCTGTTGTTGAGTATGGTGGTGTAACAATCGACTTAGAAAAACCATTTGCACGTATTTCAATGGTTGATGCAGTAAAACAATATGCGAATGTAGACTTTAGAGCAATCGCCACGGATGAAGAGGCAAAAGCTATTGCAAAAGAGCACCACATTGAAGTGGCGGCTCATCATGCAAAAGGAGATATCCTTAACTTATTCTTCGAACATTATGTAGAAGAGCACTTAATTCAACCAACATTCCTTATGGAGCATCCAGTAGAGATTTCTCCACTTTCAAAACGTAAGCCAGAAGACCCAGAGTACACAGAAAGATTTGAGTTATTCATAGGTGGACGTGAGTATGCTAATGCATTCTCAGAACTTAATGATCCAATCGATCAAAGAGGACGTTTTGCACGTCAAGAAGAGCTTCGTGCTGCTGGTGATGATGAAGCTTGTGAAATCGACGAAGACTTCCTTACAGCACTTGAATACGGTCTTCCACCTACAGGTGGACTTGGGATGGGTGTAGATAGATTAGTTATGCTACTTACAAACTCAGCTTCAATAAGAGACGTATTATTATTCCCAACAATGAAACCAGTTAACGAATAATAAGTGATGAATAGGTAAGCCATAGGCTTACCTATTTTTTTTGTTATCAAACAACTTATCAAAAAATATATTAGATATAGAAAAATATAGTAATTTATGGTAAAATTTAGAAATAATCAAGTTTGTAGATAAATAATACATTGTAAACGGTGTAAGATAATTAGAGATAGGGAATAATTTATATAAAAATACTATAATTGTGCAAATTATATATAAAAAATAAGGTTTTATGGCAAAAAGTATAATCGTAACTCAAAAAAATGTATGATATAATTTAAGGGTATAAGGGGTGTCTGCGAATAATGCAAAAGTGGAGGGTAAAACCATATAATAGTTATTATCACTATAAGCAAAGAAAGTTAATGATTAGAAGAGCATCAGTTATTCTAATAGTATGTCTAAGTATCATAACAACTTTGATTGCAACAAAAGAGCTTACACTAGCAGATGTCAAAGACCTTACAAATAAATTTACACTGAAAAAAAATAACGAGCCTATAAAAGAAACTTATCTAGAACAAGACCAAATTATGTATGAACTATATTCTAACCCAGTTAAGGTAAAAGGTATTTATGTGCCAGCTAATAAAATGAGTAAGCTAGATGAACTAATAGAGTTAGCAGATACAACAGAGATTAATAGTTTTGTTATAGATATTAAAAATGATTATGGATATCTCACATTTGGGACAGATAATGCTTATATACAAGAGATGGGATCAGTTTCTAAAACACCTAACATATCTGATATTGAATACGTGATGGACAAGGTATATACAGCAAATATCTATCCAATTGCTAGGATTGTAACCTTCAAAGATAATATAGTAGGTAATACCCATCCAGATAGAATGATTAAAGATAAAGAAGGAAATGTTTATAAAACTAAAGATGGAGATATGTGGCTAAATCCATATGATAAACGTAACTGGGAATATATTTTGGAAATTTGTAAAGAAGCCATCGCACTTGGATTTAAAGAAATACAATTTGACTATGTTCGTTTTCATGAATCTATGAATAGTGAGCGAGTAGACTTATCAGAAGATGTTTCAAAGACAGAGATTATTACAGAATTTATGGCCTATATGTATGAAGAATTAAAACCCTATGGTGTATTTGTTTCAGCAGATGTATTTGGAGCCATTATTACAAGTAAAATAGATGCAGAGATAGTAGGGCAAGATTATAAGGAATTAGTAAAGCGTTTAGACTATATTAGTCCTATGGTCTATCCATCACACTATGAGCCCGGTTCATTTGGCATAAAGTATCCAGATTTGCAGCCATATGATATAATATTAAAATCTATGCAAGCATCGACTCAGAGTATCAAAGAGTTAGAACGTAATGAGAGAAAAGCAGAAGTGAGGCCGTGGCTACAGGATTTTACAGCCACATGGGTGAATCCGCACCAAACATATGGCAAGGAGCAGATAAGGCAGCAAATAGATGGTGTGTATGATGCAGTATTAGATCAATGGATATTGTGGAATGGAGCGGCTAACTATACGAAAGAAGGCCTAGAAAAAGAGTAAAGGATGTGAGCCATTGATAGACCAAAAGAAAATAATATTGATGAGTAAAGCTGCTCTTGAAAAAAAGAAATTCAGTAGGAAAGATAGAGAAGTGACAGATTACTACATTGAAGACTATGTATACATTAGTAATTTTAAAACACGCATATTTGTACTAATGATTATTGGTGGACTAATAGGTGGACAGATGATGCTTAAAATTCAAACAGGACTTAATATACCTACAACTGTTAAAGAGTGGCTATATGAGTATATCATTCCTTATGGAACGATTATTGTGGCATTCTTAGTCATATATACATTTATATCAACATGGATATATACTTATAAGTATAATGATGCTCAGAAAAAAAAGAAAAACTATGAAAGAGCATTAACTGAGCTTAAGAAATATCAAGAATAAAAAGAGATAAAGGGGGGAGAAGATGACTCCAGGAGAAATGCTTTTAGTATTTAGACAAAATTGTATCAGAATATATAGGACATATGAACGAATATTTTTTCCGATAATCAAATTTTTATTGGTGCTAATGGTGCTATTAGGAATTAATGCTTCCATAGGATATATGAGCTTATTGAATAAAGCGGTAGTTTGCATGGGGATTGCTATAGTTGCGATGATGTTACCTATAAATTATATTATCATTATATTTATGGCAGTGATAACCATTCATATGGCAACTTTTAATCTTTTGATAGGTGGTATAACAGCGATAGCCTTTATTACAATCTATTGTATGTATGTAAGGTTATATCCAAAGGAAAGTTTATTAATTATTATTACAATGATAGCACTTAAATGTCAGTTAGGTTATGCGGTACCTTTGATAGCAGCATTATTTGGTGGTATGGCATGTATTGTTCCTATGGCACTTGGTGTATTACTTACCTATATAGGTGCTGAGATGAATGTGATTATAGAAGGCACTATGGAAATTGTTCCAGAGAATATAGTTACGATGATTATAAGTATTATCAATCAAAATGTATTAACAAACACAACAATGCTATCAACAATCGGCATATTTACAATAGTTTTTATTATAGTATACATAATAAGAAAACAATCTATAGATTATGCGCATTATATTGCAATAGTAATTGGTGGGGTTATGAGTTTACTAGGATTTGGAATTGCTATATTATTTTTGGCTATAAAAATAAATGTATTTTTATTAATACTTATGACAATAATAAGTATAATACTAGCTATAATATGTGAATTTACTTCTAAAGTCTTAGATTATTCAAGAGCCGAAACTGTTCAATTTGAAGATGATGATAATTATTACTACGTAAAGGTAGTGCCTAAAATATCTATTAATGTTAATCAAACAAGAGTAGAACAAGTGTATACAACACCTACTAAAGAGAATAGCATGAGCGTAGATAAAGAAGCTTTTTAGGAGAAGATAGACACTCATACGGTGTCTTTTTTTTATTAAACTAACCTAATCATATATATACCTCCTATATAAATCGTGATATAATTAAAGAAAAATTTAAAGCAAAGGGGCTACAGTAGTGGATGCTATTAAGGAAGCAGTAGATAAGCTAGGATTTCTAAATATCCCGAATATTGGTACAAGGGATATTATAGATATATTGGTTGTTGCATTTGTTATCTATAAGTTACTTATGTGGATTAAGGATACACGTACATGGGCCTTGTTTAAAGGGCTAGTTACTGTAATTGTTATAGCGATGGTAGCCTATATATTACAGCTTCATACCGTGTGGTGGATTATATCCAATACTATCACAGTAGGGACAATGGCAGTATTGGTGCTATTTCAGCCAGAGCTTAGACGTGCATTAGAACAGCTAGGAAGAGGTAAGTTCTTAGGATTTACGTTAAATAGTAGTGAAGAAGCAAATATTGAAGGGCTTAACTCTGATACAGTAGAAAGCATAGTGAAAGCTGCTACTCAGATGGCAAAAGTAAAGACAGGGGCTCTTATTGTTATTGAAAGAGAGACAAAACTTGGAGATGTAGAGCGAACAGGTATATCTATAGATTCGGCAGTCAGTAGTCAACTGCTCGTGAATATATTTGAGAAAAACACACCACTACACGATGGGGCAGTTGTAATTAGTAATAATCGTATTAAAGCAGCAACATGTTTCTTACCATTAAGTGATAGTTTAGAGATTAGTAAAGATTTGGGTACTAGACATAGGGCTGCTATTGGTGTGTCTGAAATATCTGATGCAATGGTTGTTGTGGTATCAGAAGAGACAGGTACTATATCTTATATACGAAATGGCCACATTAAAAGAGGTATAGACGCAGAGACACTTCGTAAGATATTAAGCATTACCAAAAAGAAAAAACGTATTGATAAAAAGATTACATTATGGAAAGGAAGACAAAAGAATGAATAGGCTTTTTGCAAATAACCTTCCTTGGAAATTAATGTCTTTAGTATTAGCTAGTATGCTATGGCTTTTTGTCATTAATACTCAAAATCCATTACAGCCTAAAACTATTACAGATGTACCCGTTAATATAAAGGGAATTAGTGAGATAGAAAGTAAAGGATATGTTATTCAAAATGAAGAACAATTACGTAATACAAAAGTAAAAGTAGTTGTAAAAGGTCCTAGGTTAGAACTTGAAAAGTTAGAGGCAAATAAAGAAAGTTTAATCAGTGTAGATATAGATTTAACGCCTTTTGTCAAGATGCTAGCTACGGGAAGTGATACGATACAAACACCCGTAGCATATATAGTAACCATACTTAGTGAGGGCAAGGTAAGAACTGAAGATATACGACCTAAGACCACGACTGTTATATTTGAAAAAGAAAAGAGTGTTACATTACCTGTGAAGTATAATATTACGGGAGATAACAATAGTCAGTATATGGCACTTAATCCGATTATCAAGCCTAGTCAAGTGGAGATAAAAGGACCAAAGACAACAGTGGAGACTATTGATAAAGTAGTAGTAGATATTAATATTGATGATTTCTCAGAAGATGTCCTAAGTTATACATTACCAATTAAAGCGCTTGATAGTGAAGGAAATGAAGTAGTCGGAGTGAAGAAATCACCACAGTATATAGAAGTGACATTACCAATAGGTAAGAAGAAAGTGGTACCACTAGACCCACAGTTCCAGGGGGAATTACCACCAGGATACATTAAGACAAATACTATTGTTACGCCGAAGGAAATTACTATTGTAGGAAAAGCTGACTTAATAGATAGTATCCAGGTCATTAAGTTAGGTAAGATATCACTTGATAATATGATTCAAAGTGATACAGTTAAAGTAGATTTCTTGTTACCAGATGGCATAGAATATATAGATAATATAGAAAATAAAGCAGTTGTAACAGTAGAAATTCAAAAAGAAAACACTTATGAGTTTAATATCGACCCTCATAGTATTAACCTAGAGGTAAAAGGTGTAGGGGAAGGGTTTAAATATGAAATTATTGAACCTGACCTTAAAGTGATATTAGGTGGAACGGCAGAGAACTTGCTGAAGTTTGATAAGAAGAATCTAAATGGTATCATAGATTTAACAGGACTCCAAGAAGGTGAGTATGCTATCCCACTTCACTTAAGCATTCCAGATAATCTCAAACTTATTAATACACCATTGACACTTGGTATTAGAATATCTAATAAAGAAATAGTTATTCCAGAAATAGAGATACCAGAGGAACCAGAAAATGTAGAAGAGATACCGCAAGAGATACCACAAGAG
>JAVVPO010000015.1:23894-36284 GCA_036655715.1 Cellulosilyticaceae bacterium
CAAGAGGTACCACAAGAGTAATGAGCAAAATAGGGGAGTAATATGTAGAGAGTGGCCTAAGGTCTGCTCTCTTTTTCTGAAAAAAATAAACGTAGGCAGGTTAATAAATAGAGAGGATACATGAAAATGTTGTAAGGAAGGTAGAATAATATTATAATGAACGTGACACCAAGAAAATTATAATAATGTCAAAAAAATCATATGTATAAATGAGATGTTAAGAAAGTGAGAAAAATATGGGAAAATTATTTGGAACTGATGGCGTACGTGGCGTAGCCAATAGTGAACTAACAGGAGAACTGGCTTTCCATGTAGGGCAAGCGGGTGCTTATGTGCTTACAAAAGAAACAAAAAAACAGCCTAAGATTTTAGTGGCTAGAGACACTCGAATTTCAGGGACAATGCTTGAATCAGCATTAGTTGCAGGAATCTGTTCTGTAGGTGCAAAAGCTATATGTATTGGAGTCGTACCAACTCCAGCGGTAGCTTACCTTATAAAAGAATTAGGAGCAGATGCAGGGGTTATGATCTCAGCATCTCATAACCCCTTAGAATTCAATGGAATTAAATTCTTCAATAACGAAGGTTATAAATTACGTGATGAACTTGAAGAAGAAATCGAGAACATTATTGTATCTAGACCAGATAGTATACCACTTCCAACAGGTGAGAATGTAGGAACTTGGGAAGCTAACAATACAGCTATTGAAAAGTATATTGAGTATGTATGTGATACGATTCCTGGAGATTTAAAAGGTATCAAAGTACTTATAGACTGTGCTAACGGTGCAGCTTCAGAAGTTGCACCTATTGCACTTGCTAGATTAGGAGCAGATGTAGAAGTTATTCATAACAAGCCAAATGGCGTAAATATCAATAAACTTTGTGGTTCAACACATATGCAAGATTTACAAAGACAGGTAATAGGAAGAGCTGTTGAAGTAGGGATAGCTTTTGATGGTGATGCAGATAGATGTCTTGCTGTAGATGAAAAAGGTGAGATGGTAGATGGAGACCAAATTATCAGTGTCATTGGTCTAGATATGAAAAAAGATCATAGATTACACAAAGATACAGCAGTAGCTACTGTAATGAGTAACTTAGGTCTTACTGTAATGTGTAAAGAAAATGAGATTAACCTAGTACATACTAGAGTTGGAGATAGATATGTATTAGAAAAGATGCTCAAAGATGGCTATAATCTTGGAGGAGAACAATCAGGGCATGTTATCTTCTTGGATTACAACACAACTGGAGATGGGCTTATTACAGCTATCCAGTTACTCTATGTTATTAAAAAGACAGGTAAGAGTTTATCAGAGCTTACTAGCGTGATGCAAGTATTCCCACAAGTACTTGTTAATGCAAAAGTTAAGAATGAAAATAAACATGCTTACCTTGAAGACCTTGAAATACAAGAAGCTATTGAAAGCCTTGAAGCAATGTTCAAAGGTGAAGGCAGAGTACTTATCAGACCATCAGGTACAGAGCCACTTGTAAGGGTTATGATAGAAGGTAAAGATAAAACTGTAATGCAAGAAGAAGCTGAAAAACTTGCTGGACTACTTGAACAAAGGTTAAATTAATAAAAAGGCACAGTTTGGTTAAACTGTGCCTTTTTATGTATATTAATGAGATAGGTACACACACTAAAGGTATCTTTAGGAGGTGTACTTAATGGAAGAGAAAGTTATAAATGGACAACAAGTACCACAAAGCAGTCAGGAAGATGAAGGAAATGAACTAGCTAGAGAAGTGTTAGCCAATAACACCAATCTTGTTGTTTCCGAAGGAGATAGTGAAGCTAGAAGTATCACAAAGCTTATTAAACAAAGTAGTGAGGTGGTAGGCTATGAGCTATCAGATGGTAGCCATGTATCTGTAGATGAAGCAATTAATTTGGCTAAGCAAAATGGTCTTAACCATGTAGGCGTATCTGTATCAAAAGGTGGTAGTGAATATATTAGATCATTGGCTGATGGCGATGAATCTAATAATTTAGGGAACTTACCATCTATTACTGAATAAGGGATACTTTGTAATAGAGAGATAGTATAGAGATAGCCGGAAGGTAGAGATAGGTTCTAGTGAGAAACTAAGTATCTAAGCCTTTCGGCTATATTATTTATATCTTATTGAGTGACATAAAATAATCATAGATGTAGTATATTTATATTTATTAAGTAAGTTAAAGATGGTACTATTAATAATAAAGATGTTTTACATAAAGGTAGGGATGATATGAAAAAGTATATTTTAGCACTAGACCAAGGCACAACAAGTAGTAGAGCTATTATATTTGATCAGAAAGGAAGTATTATTGGTAAAGCACAAAAAGAAATTACGCAGTATTATCCTCAGCCAGGATGGATTGAACATGATCCTATGGAAATATGGGGAACTCAAAGTGGTGTGTTAAGAGAAGTGCTAGAGACTAACGGTATAAGTCCTTTTGAAATAGCCGCTATAGGGATTACCAACCAAAGAGAAACTATTGTAGTATGGGATAAGGCAACAGGAAAGCCCATACATCAGGCGATTGTATGGCAATGTAGAAGAACAGCTGATATTTGTAAGCAACTAAAAGATGAAGGATTTGAGGATTACATTAAAGAAAATACAGGACTTATTTTAGATCCTTATTTTTCTGGTACAAAACTCAAATGGATATTAGATCAGGTAGAAGGTTCTAGAGAGCAAGCTAAAAAAGGCGAATTATTATTTGGAACTATAGATACATGGATTATGTGGAATCTAACACGTGGTAAGGTACATGTAACAGATTACTCGAATGCCTCAAGAACGCTATTATTTAATATTAAAGAGTGTAAATGGGATGAAAAGATACTTGACAAGCTAGATATTCCACTAGCTATGCTACCAGAAGTCAAGAATTCTTCGGAAGTTTATGGTTATACAGATGCCTATACTTTAGGAGGAGCAGAAATACCCATAAGTGGCATTGCAGGCGATCAACAAGCAGCATTATTTGGACAGCTATGTTTTGAAAAAGGACTAGCTAAGAATACCTATGGGACTGGATGTTTCTTACTGATGAATGTGGGAGATGAAGTAGTCTATTCCAAGAGTGGATTATTAACGACTATTGCATGGGCAATAGATGGTAAGGTAGAGTATGCCTTAGAAGGTAGTATATTCATGGGAGGTGCAGTCGTGCAATGGCTCCGTGATGAGATGCACTTTATCCATGATGCATCAGATAGCCACTATTTTGCATCTAAAGTACCAGATACTAATGGTGTCTACGTTATCCCGGCCTTTACAGGGCTTGGAGCGCCTCACTGGAATATGGATGCAAGAGGAGCTATTCTTGGTCTAACAAGAGGTGTAAACAAAAATCATATTATCAGAGCCTCTTTAGAAGCTATAGCTTATCAAACAAAAGATGTAGTAAGTGCTATGGAAAAAGATGCAGGACTTGAGCTTTCAGAATTAATGGTAGATGGTGGAGCATCAAGTAATGATTTCTTGATGCAGTTTCAAGCAGATATATTAGGAACGACTGTTTTTAGACCTAAATGTGTAGAAAGTACAGCCAGAGGAGCAGCTTACTTAGCTGGACTTGGTGTTGGATTTTGGAAGGATAAAGAAGATTTACTCCTTAATACACAAGTGACTAAATTCATACCCTCCATGGATGAGGAAGTGAAAAATAAGTTATATCAAGGATGGCAAAAGGCAGTAGGCTGCACGGCAAGTTATGTATAATTAGAAAAGAACAAAAAAAAAGCGATAGGAAGACTATCGCTTTTAAAATAGATATTTAGGGTTTAAATACTTATACAATTAATGTTGGGGTTTGAGATAATGTAAAAAATGGGGAGGAATCACAATTATCTCATTAATTATTATAAGCCGATTATAAAAAAATATACAAGGAATTATAATGATTAATTTTTCAGAAAATATCATTCTACTATAGTTCATAAGAGATATAGTTTAGGACTATAATGCTAAATATATGGACATAATGAAATGCGAATATAATGGATGAGAGTAATGGATGAGAGAGGATTTTACTAATGAATAAGTATGATAAGTATAATGAGATTAAAGAGTTTTTAATAGAGCAAGGATTACGAGTGGGAGCAACTAAAGAAATCAACTATGGCGTACAGTTTGATGTAGTATACAGTGGCAATACGTCTAAGATAAGAATATATGAAAGCAAGAAAAAAGGCATTACAGTAGATTTATCTCAGGTAAAGTATGAGCCTCTAGTAAAGCTTATAGAAAACAAAGATAATACTAAAGACTATGCTAAGATGGTACTAGCAGGTGATACGGGAGAACAAGTTATAGAGACAGATTACCTAAGTGATAAATTAGAAACAGCGCTAATAGGTGTAGATGAGTCGGGTAAAGGTGATTACTTTGGTCCATTAGTCATAGCAGGGGTCTATGCAGATGAAAATCAAAAACTAATTCTAAAAGAACTAGGTGTGATGGACAGCAAAGCATTAAGTGAGAAACAGATTAGACAGTTAGCTAAGCAGATTAAAGAAGTGTGTACTTACGATGTAGTAGTGTTGGGGAATGAGACATACAATAAAGTGTATGAGAGAGTACAAAATCTCAACAAACTATTGGCATGGGGACATGCTAGGGTCATTGAAAATATGCTAGGAAAAGTAGAGTGCAAGTGTGCTTTATCAGATCAGTTTGGCAATGAGGCACTTATAAAAAATGCTCTTATGGATAAAGGGCAAGAAATTAAATTAGAGCAAAGACCAAGGGCTGAGCAAAATGTGGTAGTTGCAGCGGCTAGTATATTGGCTAGATATGAGTTTGTAAGACGAATGGAACAGATGGAGAAGACTTATAACCAAAAGTTTCCAAAAGGAGCAAGTCAAGCTACTGTAAATGCTGCCAAGCTATTCGTAAGAACCTATAGCAAGGAACGATTACATGAAGTAAGTAAGCTTCATTTTAAGACAACCCAGAATATATAAAAATTACCTATATACTTAGGCCTAAGGGGCAGTATATAATAAACATAGATGAAGAACTAGCTTATTAGAAAGAAACTATCTAAGTAAGATGGCGAGGGGGGTATCAATTTATGTGTGAACCAACAAGCAATTCACATAAACCTTCAACAAAAAAAAGGTGCAACTGCTGTGGTAAATCAATTGAGATAGTAACGCAAAGTGGTATCTACATGGATCATTTACGTGTTACTAAGAAGTGGGGGTATTTTTCACATAAAGATTTAAGTATCCATTCTTTTACTGTTTGTGAAGCGTGTTATGATCAGTGGATTAAGACATTTAAGGTTCCAGTAGAGGAAGAAGAAGTAACAGAAGTATTTAATGAGATAGAACAAATATAAAAAAGAGGAATCACGATACTTATCATGATTCCTCTTTTTTACTTGGGCAAGAAGTTTTGGAGCAGCCAGAACAACAAGCACATTTGCCAGCTTTGGCGGCCTTTCTTGTCTTATATATAATATAAAGGGTATAGGCTACAATAGCAGCCAATAAAATAATTGTTAATACCGGACCTAACATATAATTCCTCCTTAGAAGATGAGACTGCCTAAAGTGTAAATTAAAAAGGCTATAAACCATGCAATGGCTGTTTGATAAGTAACGGCAAACGCTGTCCACTTGATACTATTTGTCTCACGTCTTATAGCACCTATTGCAGCAATACAAGGTACATATAGCAAGCAAAATACAAGGAAGGAATAGGCACTAAGTGGCGTAAATGAAGCAGAAAGTGCACTTTCAAAGGCTGAAGAAGAAGCACCAACACCTAATCCATAAATAATACACATATTAGAAACAACAACTTCTTTGGCTGTAACCCCAGTAATGAGAGCTAATGCAGCTTGCCATGTACCAAATCCTAGTGGTGCAAAGATTGGTGCAATGAATTTACCAATACTAGCGCCGATACTATTTGAGATATCAGAAGGACCACTAAAATTAAAGTTTAAGATAAACCAAAGAATGGCAGAAGCTGCAAAAATAACGGTACCTGCTTTAACTAAGAATCCACGAACCTTTTCCCATACCTGAGAAAGTGTATTCTTTAAAGAGGGCAGATGATAAGGTGGAAGTTCCATAATAAATGGAGTGCCATCAGATTTAAATAAGGTTCTCTTGAATATGAAAGCGACAGTAAGCGCAACGACAATACCTAATAGATACAGTGAAAAAATAACTAAAGCTTCTTTGCCAGGGAAGAAAGCTGAAGCAAATAAGGTATAGATAGGTAGCCTAGCGCTACAAGAGATAAAAGGATTAATCATAATAGAAGTTAATCTGTCTTTTTCATCTTCTAGCGTACGTGTACCCATAATAGCAGGTACAGAACATCCAAAACCAAGGAGCATAGGAATAATAGCCTTACCATTAAGGCCGATCCTCTTCATAAACTGATCCATAATAAAAGCTACCCTAGCCATATAGCCAGTATCTTCTAAGATTGTAAGGGCTATAAATAAGCAAGCAATATTTGGTAAGAAACTAAGTACACCAAATACTCCATTTAAGATACCATCTACAATTAGTGATTGCATCCACTGAGCAACACCAAGAGATACGAGACCAGTAGCTATAAATTCTGCTAAGTTCTCAAAACCAGCAGTTAATAAATCTTTTAGAGGATCACCTACTAAAGTAAATGTAAAATAGAAAATACTAAACATGATAAGGGCGAAAATCGGGATACCTAGCCACTTATGTGTAACAATACGATCTATCTTTTGTGTGAGTGTCTGTTTTTTTTCAGCAGGTTGCTTGATAACCTGCTCTATAATACGAGAAATAAATTCGTATTTTTCATCCGTTGTTAAACCAATAACATCTAGATCTGTATGAGAAAAGGCTGTTAGAAGTTCTTCTGGCAATTGAGATGTAACTAAGGAATCCTGCTCAAGTAGTTTGAGGGCAATCCATCTAGAAGGTACAGTAAAAGGAAGAACATGCTGGGTCAAGTGTGACTTAACCTCAGTGATTAAATCTTCTATAGGTTTAGAATACGTAAGAGGAGAGTCTATTTCTGTTTGAGGAGAAATAACTTCGTCTAATAGTGCATCTAATCCTTCTTTTTTTGAAGCAACGATAGGAATGATAGGCACATGAAGTAGATTTGATAATTTTTGTATATCAATGTGAATACCTTTTCTCTCAGCAAAATCCATCATGTTTAATGCAATAACTACAGGCTTACCGAGCTCTAAAATTTGAAGAGTGAGGTAAAGGTTTCTTTCTAAGTTAGAAGCATCAACGATGTTAAGGACAACATTAGGATTTGCTTCAACGATATAGTTTCTTGCAATACTTTCATCTATAGAGTAACTAGATAAACTATAAGTTCCTGGTAAATCTACAAGTGTGATAGTTGTAGATTTATGATTAAAATGGGCTTCTTTTTTCTCGACAGTTACCCCAGCCCAGTTCCCAACAGAATATTTTGCTCCAGTTAGAGCATTGAGTAAGGTAGTCTTACCTATGTTAGGATTACCGGCAAGGGCAACAGTTAGGTGATTAGACATAATTGGCCTCCTAGTAAATTAAATAGCAATAGTAATATATTTAGCATCTTCTTTGCGAATGCATAAGTCATAACCTTTTAAGGTTATTTGTATAGGATTTCCGAGTGGAGCAAATTTTGTAATATGCACAGTCGTACCTTTTACAAGGCCCATATCCATAAAACGGCGTTTGATGATACCGGAAGCTGTGATAGCGGAAATAGTACCGGTTGCTCCAACTTCTAAATCGCTTAACTGAGTTAACATTTTAATACCCCCCTAATACATTATCTAAATCATATCTTACTTTAATAATAGTACTAATGAGAATCATTGTCAATGAAAATTATTCTCATTAGTGCTATTATTAAAGTAAGAAGGATAAAAAATTTACTCATACGTTGTAACACTATGGATAAAAGGCTATAATATAAATAATTAAAGAAAGGAATGTATATATTATGCTAGATATTTGTTTATTAGGAACGGGTGGTATGCTGCCATTACCAGAAAGATATTTGACAGCCATGCTTGCAAGATATAATGGTAGAAAACTTTTGATAGATTGTGGAGAAGGTACACAAGTAACTATGAAGATGTTAGGATGGGGATATAAAACTTTAGATATTATATGTTTTACTCACTATCACGGAGATCATGTTACAGGATTACCAGGATTACTACTGACTATAGGTAATTCAGGAAGAACTGAGCCCATCACGCTTATAGGACCACCAGGTCTGAAAAGAATAGTAGATGGGCTGACTATTGTTTGTAGAGATATTTCTTTTGATCTGAATCTTATAGAACTACCTCACGAAAAAGGAGAAATAACAGTTGGAGATTTTTGTATCTCAGTGTTACCAGTAACACATAAAGTACCATGTTTTTCCTATGCTATAGAAAACAAGAGAAATGCTAAATTTATAGTTGATAAAGCCAGAAGCAATGAAGTACCACAGAAATATTGGAAACCTTTACAAAAGGGTGAGACTATTGAAGCGGATGATAGAACTTATACGCCAGATATGGTGTTAGGTGATGATAGAAAAGGAATCAAGGTAGGTTACTGTACAGATTGTAGACCATCACCGAATATTGTAGAGATGATAGAAGGTGCAGATCTTTTTATTTGTGAGGGAATGTACTTAGAAGATGAGTATTTAGAGCAAGTAAGAAAATATAAACACATGTTAGCGAGTGAAGCGGCACATATGGCCAATGATGCTAATGTAAAAGAACTATGGCTTACACACTTTAGCCCAGCTATACCAAATTCTAAAATAGATATAACAGTGGCTAAAAATATATTTGAAAATACTATAGCCGGATATGATAGAATGGTGACAACAATAGATTTTGAAGAGTAAAGATATGATAGACGGAGGATGAAAATGAAAGATATTAAAATACTATCCATAGAGACATCCTGTGATGAAACAGCAGCAGCGGTAGTTCGGAATGGAAGAGAAGTACTATCTAATGTGATAGCAACACAAATAGATTTTCATAAAAAATTTGGAGGAGTCGTACCAGAAATAGCATCTAGAATGCATATAGAAAAGATTAATCATGTTATTAGGGAAGCTTTAGAAAAAGCAGATACGACACTTGATGGGATAGATGCCATAGGAGTCACTTATGGACCAGGATTAGTGGGCGCATTATTAGTGGGTGTAGTAGCTGCAAAAGCTATAGCATTTTCTAAGAATATACCATTAGTAGGTGTACATCATATAGAAGGGCATATTGCTGCAAACTATATAGAGCACCTAGATCTAAAACCACCTTTCTTATGTTTAGTCGTTTCTGGTGGACATACACATCTCGTTTATGTAGAAGATTATAATTCTTATGAAATCATGGGTAGAACAAGAGATGATGCAGCAGGAGAAGCTTATGATAAAGTAGCAAGAGCAATAGGACTTCAGTATCCAGGTGGACCAAAGATAGACAAGCTAAGTTTAGAAGGGAATCCCAATGCTATTGCATTCCCTAAAGCTATGTTAGACGACAGCTATGATTTTAGTTTTAGTGGGGTAAAATCAGCAGTATTAAATTATGTAAATAGTTGTAAGATGAAAGGCGAAACAATTAACGAGGCAGATGTAGCAGCAAGCTTCCAAAAAAGTGTAGTAGACGTTCTTACAATTAAAGCTATTAAACTTGCAAAAGAAAAAAATATCAGCAAGATTGCACTAGCTGGCGGGGTGGCATCTAACCAAGGATTGCGTACATCTATGGACGAAGCATGCAAAAAAAATAATATCGATTTATATTATCCAAATATGTCTCTATGTACAGATAATGCAGCAATGATAGGTTCAGCGGCCTATTATGAATTTTTAGACGGAAAAAGAGCTGATATGAAGTTAAATGCTATACCTAACTTACCATTAGGCAAAAAAGCATAAGGGGGCATACAATGAGAAGAATCATGAGAGTGATGATAGCAGGACTCATAGCGAGTATGCTGACTATTGTGATTGAAGAGGCAATACCACCCATTGAGATAGAGGGGTATTTACAAATTGTATACGATTTATTTTACTCAAATAAAGAAGCCATTATATTTATTGCAGCTTTCGGACTTATATTCTTTACATTTGCAGGACTAATTAGTGATAGAATGGCTCATAAAGTAGATAGAGTACTAAAGAAATATCCTATGCAGGAAATTCTAATGTATATTATTGGTCTTGCTATAGGACTTGGAATAGCCAACCTATTAAATGGAGCAGTTGTCTACAATAAGTCTATTCAGATTACATTAGTATGGACAGGCCTATTATATCTAGGGCTAGGATACTTTGGAATTTACTTAGTACACATCAAAAAAGATGAAATAAAAGGGTGGTTCAATAAAAAAGGTAGCCATGCTATATGTACACCACCTAAGCTATTAGATACAAGTGTTATTATAGACGGTAGAATATTAGATATCGTTAAAACTAAGTTTATTGAAGGGAAGATTATTATACCTTCATTCATATTAGACGAGTTAAGACATATAGCAGACTCATCAGATAAACTTAAGAGAAGTAGAGGACGTAGGGGACTCGATATATTAAAAGAAATTCAAAATACTAGAGATATTCCAGTAGAGATAATAGAAGTAGATTACAAAGAAATACAAGAAGTAGATGTTAAGCTTCTTAAATTAGCGGGAGAAATACAAGGAATAGTTGTAACCAACGATTTCAACTTAAATAAAGTAGCGCAGCTTCAAAATGTTGTTGTGCTAAATATTAATGATTTATCTAATGCAGTAAAGCCTGTAGTACTACCCAATGAAGAAATGGTCATAACTATTATTAAAGAAGGAAAAGAGCACGAGCAGGGTATTGCCTACTTGAACGATGGGACGATGATTGTAGTAGAAGGTGGTAAGAAGTATGTAGGCGAGATGAAAACAGTAACGGTTACGACTGTATTACAGACATCAGCAGGAAGAATGATTTTTGCAAAATTGTAGAATGAAATAAAAGCACTTCCGGTTTTAAGACTAGGAGGTGCTTTTATTCATAAAAGGATTAGAGAAGATAGGAGAATGATATGAATAAAATAGTAGCGATTATACTAGCTGGTGGCAGTGGAAAAAGAATGGGGACAGCAGTTAAAAAGCAATATATCAAATTAAAAGATAAAGAAGTGATTGCCCATACGATAGATGTATTTAATAACATGAAAGATATTTCAGATATTATAGTAGTGACGGGAGCAGATGAAATAGACTATGTAAAAGAAGAGATCTGTGATAAATACAAGCTAAATAAGGTAAAAAAAGTAATAGCTGGCGGGAAAGAAAGACAGGACTCTGTTTGGAATGGGATAGAAGCGGTAGCGGATAAATATGAGTACGTCATTATACACGATGGTGCGAGACCTTTTATAGAAGAAGAAACCATAATAAAGTGTTTGGATAAAGCCAAACAAACAGGAGCGAGTATAGTAGCAGTTCCTCTTAAAGATACGATTAAAGTAGGGAATGCCAAAACAGGAGAAGTAGAAGCAACACCTAATAGAGAAACACTATGGTCAGTACAAACACCACAGATATTTAAAACACACATTATAAAAGAAGCACACAGGTATGCTAAGACTCATGGTATTTATGGAACAGATGATAGCTTCTTAGTAGAAGCTATGGGAGAAAAGGTATATATAGTAGAAGGTAAGTATACAAATATCAAGATGACAACGCCTGATGATTTGATAATAGGAGAAAAAATACTGGAGAGTAAATAGGGGGGAAACGTTGGAAAAACTTATGCTATCTAGACTGGAAGAAAAAAATCTAGATAGCATGAAAAAAATATAGAAAAAGTGTTGACGTATGACAAATGACATGTTATATTAATTAAGCACTAGAGAGCAGAGCAAACAACTTACTCCTAAGGCGAAAAAGAATAAATAAAACTTAAGTAAAAAGTTTTAAAAAGGTTCTTGACAAGCTATACAGTATTTGATAAAATACTCTAGTGTCAAGCGAAAGTAACATAACATGGAGAGGTGTCCGAGTGGTTTAAGGAGCTGGTCTTGAAAACCAGTGATTCTGAAAGGGACCGTGGGTTCGAATCCCACCTTCTCCGTTAGATTTAAGTAGTAATGAGCAAGCCACTAAGGAGAAGTACCCAAGTGGTCGAAGGGGCTCCCCTGGAAAGGGAGTAGGTCGTTAATAGCGGCGCGAGGGTTCGAATCCCTCCTTCTCCGCCATTTTAATAGGATGATTGAACATTGAAAATAAAATAGTAACCATTAAACCAGTCGATTCAAAAGTCACTTTAAGTGACAAAGTCAGTACTACTTAACAGTACAAATTGTCAGAAGACAAACTTTTATATTGAGAGTTTGATCCTGGCTCAGGATGAACGCTGGCGGCG
>JAVVPO010000016.1:0-36014 GCA_036655715.1 Cellulosilyticaceae bacterium
TAATTTATTGCTATACTCGTTTTTTAAGCTATGATATAATCGGAAATGAGCATTGCATCTTAATAAAAGAGTGATAGCAGGAGGTAGCATATGAAAACATTAAAAAACACAAAGTCTTTAACGTTACTAGGAGTATTGCTGGCAATTGAAATAGTATTGGCCTTTACTCCGCTGGGATTTGTGCCATTAGGATTTACTAAGGCAACGACCATACATATTCCAGTTATTATAGGCGCAATATTTTTGGGACCTGTAGGAGGAGCTATACTAGGGTGTGCTTTTGGCGTGATGTCTATTATCATCAATACAATAAGTCCATCACTTACTTCTTTTGTCTTTTCCCCTTTTATTACCATCGGTAATACACAGGGCAATATATGGAGCTTAGTCATTGCACTTGTACCGCGTATGATGATAGGGGTTACTGCTTACTACGCCTATAAATGGGTAAGTAAATGGAGTAAAACAAAAGGCATGGCTTACGCCGCGGCAGGTATTGTTGGTTCACTAACAAACACTATTTTAGTAATGGGTGGTATCTATATATTCTTCGGAAAGCAATACGCTGCAGCCAAAGAAGTGGCATTTGAGACGTTATTTAGTGTGATTATGGGTATTGTAGGTGTAAATGGTGTACCAGAGGCTATTGTAGCAGCTATATTTGTGGCTACAACTTGTAAAGTATTAAAGAGTATTTTTAGAGAGAAGGTAGGCAGATGAACAAGCATATTTTAATAGGTGTGACAGGTGGCATTGCTGTTTATAAAGTACTAGATGTAGCAAGTAAACTAAGAAAGCTAGGATATGACATGAATACAATCATGACAAAAAATGCCTGTGAGTTTGTAAATCCTCTTTCATTTGAGACACTTACCAATAACTATGTCGTAACAGACACTTTTGAACGGCCACACAAGTGGGAAGTGGAGCATATCGCACTAGCCAAAAAAGCAGATTTGATGCTTATTGCACCAGCGACTGCCAATATTATTGGTAAAGTAGCTCATGGTATAGCAGATGATATGCTATCAACTACGATTATGGCAGCAAGATGCCCCGTAGTTTTTGCACCGGCCATGAATACAGCCATGTATGAAAATATTATTGTGCAAGAAAACATAGCCTATTTAAAATCTAAAGGTTATTTATTTATAGAACCCGAATCAGGCTGGCTTGCATGTGGAGATGTAGGCAGTGGTAAACTACCTACGCCAGATACTATTGTATCCTATGTGACGAAGCAGTTAGAAATAGAGAAGGACCTTGAAGGTAAGCATATATTACTAACAGCAGGACCAACTATTGAAGCGATAGACCCTATGCGTTACATTACCAACCATTCATCAGGAAAAATGGGATATGCCATTGCCAAGCAGGCTGCTAGTAGAGGCGCAGAAGTTGTGCTTATTTCGGGGCCCACACAGTTAGAATGTCCACAGGGTGTAAAATGCATTGATGTAAAGAGTGCAAGAGATATGTATGAAGCTGTACATAACCATTTTGAATGGGCAGATGCAGTTATTAAAACTGCCGCAGTAGCAGATTATAGGCCTGAAAATGAAAGTAGTCATAAGATAAAGAAAGATGGTAGATCACTTACTTTAAATTTAACACCCAATCCTGATATTTTAAAAAGTTTGGGTGAGCAAAAGAAACATCAAATACTGGTAGGCTTTGCAGCAGAAACTGAAAATGTCATAGCCTATGCCAAAGAGAAGATAGAAAAGAAACATCTTGATTTTATCGTAGCCAACAATATTGCTCAATCAGGAGCAGGATTTAAAGGGGATACCAACATCGCCACGCTTATCAAGTCAGATGGAGAAATGATAGCTTATCCACAAATGACTAAGAATGAATTAGGTGATAGGATACTTAGTGAAGTAAAAAGTTATTTTAAATAGACAAGATAAAAAAAGTTTAGCGTAATGAAGCAAAAGAGAGGTAAGAAAATGTTGCTGACAATAGATATAGGTAATACAAATATTGTATTAGGTGTTATGAAAGGCATGGAGTTAGTTGCTAGTTTTAGAATGACAACACAAATGCCACGTACATCAGATGAGTATGGGGTTACCATGATAGAAATGTTAAGGAATAAAAAAATCGGGGTGGAGGATTTACAAGGGGTTATTATATCTTCCGTAGTACCAAGTGTGATGTATTCCATTACCAATAGTATTAAAAGATATTTAAAGAAAAAGCCACTTATAGTAGGACCTGGGCTTAAAACAGGTATTTCAGTAAGGACAGATAATCCCAAAACAGTAGGTGCAGACCGTATTGTAAACTGTGTAGCAGCTTATGAATTACATGGTGGACCTTGTATGGCCATTGATTTTGGGACATCTACAACTTATGATATCATCAATGAAAAGGGTGAATTCATAGGTGGGCTTATTACTCCAGGAATTAGAATTAGTGCAGATGTGATGTGGCAAAGGGCAGCGCAACTACCACACATGGAAATCAAAAGACCTAAAAGTATATTAGACTGCAAAAATACCGTATCAAGTATGCAAGCAGGCCTTGTTTACGGCTATATTGGACAAGTTGAATATATTGTGAAGAAGGTTAAAGAAGAAATGAATTGCCCTGAGATGAAAATTATAGCTACAGGTGGGTTAGCTAAGATTATCCAAGATGGGACAGATGTGATACAAGAATATGATGGGCTACTGACACTTAAAGGACTAGCGCTCATTTATGAAAAGAATAAATAAAAGAGAAAATGCCTTACTGACTTTATCAATCAGTAAGGTATTTTTTGAAATTCATTAGTATATACAATTTTAATTATGCTAATATACAGTTATAATGGGAACAGAAGATAATAGATAGAATGGATGTAGGATTTAGAAAGTATATTTTTGATGATTCTACAAATATAATTAATTTTGATACATACAGTGTAGAAGTCACGACAAAAGATGGACAATTAGTTTTTGTAGAAGATGATATTTGGGGAATGATGTATTTGGTGAGGTGCCAGTTGCATTAATAGCTATTATATTCATCAAAATCAAGGATTTGGCTATTAAGAGTAATGATATCGAGAATGTCATTAAAAATTTCTACAATAAAAATGGATAGATATTTTGAACTTTTTATGAAGTAGTTGTGTGAAATAAAGTGCAATAGACTATGAAGGTAAGGTGGATAAGCGCCTTATTTGCTAAAGGTCCATTTACCATTTTCTTTACTATAGTTACCTTGTACGTAGACAGTATTGTCTTCGCCGATTATATAATCTGTTGGACCATGGAAAATGGAGTTTATATCTGGTATGGCTTTGCCCTGTTGAGCGGTATAAATAAGAAGAGCTTTGTTTGTGTTAGTAGGGTGTGGTAGAGCGCTTATAAGGCGGAGATTGTCGCCTTTATAAGTTTCACCCGCTACAATTTTGTCCTGAGTGATTTGGAAAGGAAAACTTGCTTTATTCTGATTAAGCCATAGGTTCCCTTCAATAGTGCCATAAACAATGATGTTTTGATCATCTAGGTTAAGCTTAAGCGCTTCCTTATCGGTAATCATGGTAACATCCATACCCATCTTATTTTTCAAGAGATTAAATAGGGCATTACAATATGAAGTAATATCTTTTTGGAAAAAAGGGTCTTCTTGTGTAGGCACAATCAAAATGTTTGATCCACCTAGTGTAAGGGCTCTATTGATGGGGCCTTCAAAGGGGATTGTATAAAAATCTGCGCCCAGTTCTTGTGTACTTAAAGTTTCAAAGACCTTTATAATCTCGGGATAGAAAGTCTCAAAATCTTTATAAAGGTCTCTATTATTTTCATACTCAGCCATTTTTTCGGCTAATGCCTCTATGTAGAAGAAACCTTGTGTTTTCTCAGCCTTGATAGCTGTTTGATAAAGTGTGTCACCGCCCTCTTTATGGATGCGATTTGCATCGATTGCTCTTAGTAAATGTTCATTAACACAAGTTTCCCATACACCATAGGAAATTTGTTTCATTTGGGCTTCAATAGGAAAATAGAGGTTGGCATAGGTGTTTATTTCTTCACTATATTTTTGTGTGAGTGGATTAATAAAAGAATGATCAAATTCATGGAGTACAAGAGATTTGAAACTTTGTTCATCTCCAAAAATAGGGATATCATCTAAATCTAGAAAATTTAAGAGAAGAGTTATTAAATATAAATGAATAGAATAACAATTAAGCAACTGTACAGTACATCTACAAGGTGTGCTTTTTTTATAACCCAAATTTAAAAGACCACATTTGCAGACTACATATTAGATAAACTGGCTTATATTTCACCTTTATAGGGTGCTGTAAGACATGAACGTTTTGGAAATAGTAAATATCAAATTCCTGTACAAACTAATAAGCTAGGAAATACTACTATAGCAGATGGAACTAAGAATAATATTTAGAATTAAGGAAAAATTATGTCATACCTATTAAAAATTAAACAATATGAGAAAACCTATGATATAGGTGTTTTTGAAACAGAAGAATTAATATATAAATTTATTGAAAGTATTCCTTTTGTAAAAAAAGAAGTGATTTCCAATGATTATATAAATTATTTTATGAAATTTGAAGAGATACCTAATGAAGATGAAATATATTTTAATTGGAGTAAAATTCATCTGTGGGATAAAAAAATAGCTACCCAAAAGACTTTTATAGAGGGAGAAACAACAGTAGATGCCTATAGTTTTTCAAATGATATATGTATTAAATGTTAATGGGAAACCATTAATACCAACATCGAGTGCAAAAGCTAGGCAATTATTAAAACAGAAAAAGGCTATGGTTAAACAGGTTAAGCTGAAATACTATTAAAAAGGCTTATCCTGTAACCTTTGATGGTCAATGGATAAGCCTTGATTTTATTACCTTTAAATATCAAGCTCTCGAGCGGACTTGAACCGCCGACCTCCGCCTTACCAAGGCGACGCTCTACCTACTGAGCCACGAGAGCATAAATGCTAAAAAATTAGTACTTCGGATATTCTAACATAAAATAATTTGCATGGCAAGACAAAAATTGCAACAAAAATAAAATAAAAAATTTGTTGCAATACTAAGGGGGATTGGGTAAATACAAGGATTTTAGAAAAAATAATTAAAAATTCTGAAATTTTGTTTATGTTAGCCTTTACTAGGTGTATAATGAACTTGTTATATATTATACAATCTCAGGTACAAGGAGGAATAGATTATGAAAAAATTATGGACATTAATACTTAGCTTATGCATGTTGATATCTTTTACAGGATGTAGTGGTTTACAAAAAGAATTGCTGGAGGGGATGAGTAAGCCAAATAGTTGGGATGCTATAGAAATCTCTCAAACTGGCAATATGACATTAGAACTTATGGGTGAGAAAATGACCATAGGCATGGAGTCACAAGGTTATACCAACTCCAAAGATTTAACAGGGTATGTGACGACAAAGATGTCTGACCCAACTGGCATAATGGCGCTACCAGAAATGAAAATGTACATAGATGGTGGTAAGACTTATATTAACAAAGATTACTTTGAGCAAACTTACATCTTATCTGGTATGCCAGTACCTAGAAAGCTTGCTGCAATTGATGCAGACTATATCGGTATAGCTGATATTAATAGTATGATGGGCAATATGACAAGTATGATAGGCACAACTGATTTTAATGCTAAAACTTATGAGCTTTACGAAAAAATCGGTAAAGAAATGGGTATTGATTTAGCAGTTAAAAAAGAAGGCAATAGCTATATTATACAGCTAGATGGCAAGATGCTAGGAGAGATGGTAGCTAAATTTATGGATCCAAAGAATATGGTGAAATACTTAGAAATCATGAAGGATACACTAGGTATAGATCTTACAGCTTTCGTAGGTGAGATAGAAGAAACAGATGTAGCCCAAATGCAAGAAAGTATAGACCTTATCAAAGAATTATTAGTACAAAGTAAGGTAATAGTTAAGTATACGATAACAGATAAAGAGTTCAAACAAGACGTACAAATGGATTTCGTACTAGGAGAAGGCATGAATATGTCAATGGACCTAGTCTCTACAAGTAAAAAAGTTGCTCCAAAAGAAGTGAAAATTCCAGAGAAAAGAGTAGATTTATCTATGGAAGAGTACATGGGTCTGATGACACCGAGTGGTGTGCTAGTTGACCTTACAACGGGCCAAATTATGAATATGGCACAAGGTATGACACAAGAGGTAAAAATCATTAAGGTCATTAAAGAAGCAGAAGAAATTTATGTGCCTTTTAAAGCTGTAGTTACTGCACTTGGGT
The DNA here is from genome assembly GCA_036655715.1 of Cellulosilyticaceae bacterium. GTDB lineage: Bacteria > Bacillota > Clostridia > Lachnospirales > Cellulosilyticaceae > JAVVPO01. The sequence continues at coordinate 6,271 of JAVVPO010000016.1, forward strand.
ATGAAATGGATTATAATGAAAAAACTAAAGAAGTTATACTCGTTCAAGATGGCAAAGATGTAGTAGTTAAAGTAGTGTTAAAAGATAACACATCTTATATTTCAGTAACAGAGCTTCAAAATCAAGGATTTAATGTAACAGTAGAAGGTACTTCACTTATTATTTTAGACTGATATTTAAACTCCTACGAAATAGTAGGAGTTTTTTTGCTATTTATTTGAAAAAACTACATAAATGGTGTTAGAAGAAGGGGATATTATGTATAATAGAAATGTAAAATTAACTTAAGATGAGGTAGATTATGAAAGAAATTAGTATATTTGACGTTATAGGTCCAAATATGATAGGGCCATCAAGTTCACATACAGCAGGTGCACTTCGCATTGCACTGATGGTAAAGAAGATTGTTAATACAAGAATCAAGATGGCTAAATTTGTGCTTTATGGATCTTTTGCTAAAACGTACAAAGGACATGGAACAGATAAAGCTTTAGTAGCTGGTATTTTAGGAATGCCAACAGAGGATGAGAGAATCAAAGATGCTTTTTTCTATGCAAGCAAAGAAGGATTAACTTATAGCTTTGATGTGAATGAAGAAAGTACAGAGTATCATCCGAATACCGTAGATGTGATTGTAACAGATGAGTATGATGATGTAACTACTATTACAGGTTCATCTATTGGCGGTGGCAATATAAAAATTATAAAAATTAACGGGATGGAGGTAGAGTTTACAGGAGAGTACTATACCCTACTTATCAAACAAAAAGATACGCCAGGAATAGCTGCACATATTACAAAATGTCTTAGCGAGTATGATATTAATATCGCCTTTATGAGACTTTATAGAGAAGATAAAGGCACGGTAGCTTATACTATTATAGAGACAGATGAACATATTAATGAAGGTGTTATTGAAAAAATCAAAGAAAATAAGTCCATTGTAGATGTGAAAATTATAGAGGGTATGTAGCCAAGGAGAATAAATGAGATGTTTAAAAATGCAGTAGAACTTTTAACCCTATGTACACATGAAGATAAGCCTATCTGGCAAGCTATGTTAGAGCGAGAGATGGCTATATCTAATAAGAGTAAGGAAGAGATTTGGGAAGCTATGGAGCATGCTTATGAGATTATGAAACATGCCATAGAGAAAGCACTAAATGAGGATTTAGTTTCTATAGGTGGCCTGATAGGTGGAGAGTCTAAACGTATCTTTAGTAGACGTAATGAATCAGTATGTGGCTCTTTGATGAGCAAAGTGATTAGTTACTCTATGGGGGTACTAGAAGTCAATACTTCTATGGGTCTTATTGTAGCCGCACCTACGGCAGGGTCATCCGGCGTTATACCAGGAGTATTTGTTGCATTACAAGAAGAAAAAGGATTTACAAATGAAGAGATGATACAAGCTTTATTTAATGCGGGAGCAGTAGGATATCTCATTACGCGTAATGCAACAGTGTCAGGTGCAGAAGGTGGTTGCCAAGCAGAGGTGGGTTCTGCCTCTGCTATGGCAGCTTCTGCAGTAGTAGAACTAATGGGCGGAACGCCTCAGCAATGCCTCTATGCAGCAAGTACAGCAATGGCCAATATCCTAGGTCTTGTATGTGACCCAGTAGCGGGACTTGTAGAAGCACCATGCCAAAGTCGTAATGCAATGGGCGCTTCAAATGCTTTACTTAGCGCAGAAATTGCTTTATGTGGGGTACCAACTTTGATACCATTTGATGAAACTATTGAAGCAATGTACAAGATAGGAAAAGGTATGCCTCATGAATTGCGTGAAACAGCACTAGGTGGGGTAGCAGCAACACCAACTGGATGTAGTATGTGTGCCAAAATATTCGGATAGGATAAAATTAGTAACCTAAAGGTTCCCCAACTAAAATAACTTTAATACGCCCTGGTGTTCTACTATTACGTGTAATAACTGTGTGCATACACATACATTCAGGAGATAGGCAATCTCCACAAGCCCCTGTGATACCACAAGGTGTCTTTTTATTGAGACGAACTGCATTGGGAGGAGCTGCGCTGTTATGTACACGATTTATGGCATCAGCCTCTGTCGCTACAACCTTATTCATGCCAGCCAAGATAAAGACGTTTTTTGGTCCGAAAATAAGTGAAGCTATACGGTTACCTGTACCATCTACATTGACCAGTTTACCATCAATTGTGATAGCGTTACTACTCATAAGGTAGTAGTCTGCCCCAAAAGCTTCTCTATAAATTTTTTCAACCTCTCCCGGAGCAACTTTGGCCCTATCAAGTAGAGTATAAGTATCCTTCTGGTAAAGTTCTTCGATAACACCTGCTTCAACAAGGGTCATAGAGCCACCCCAAGAAATGCTACTGCCATCAGGAATGGTATTTAAGATATAGTCTCTAGCAGCTTCTTTAGATTCAAAGTAGCACCCGTCTATATTTCTTTTGTTAAGGTTTTTAATAACTGTCTGAGCTAGATTTTGATAGTATGCCTGTTTAATATTCATTGTATCAACCTCCTAAAAAATTTCTACTTTTATAATAACATAATTGTGTAGAAATTGGCACAATTTATAACCATAAGATAATATAATAAAGAGAAAGGAAATATAATATTATAATAATACGATATTAGAATTTTAATGATTTACATGTTGGTAGTTAGAATGCTATAATGCATTTATATAAATAAAATAGAAAATAATATAGAAATATTAAGATGCATGAAAAATATAGGAGGTAATGAGATGTTAGATATAGCGATTATTGGCGCTGGACCAGCAGGTTTATCGGCGGCTATTAATGGAATGATTCGCAATAAAAAGGTGAAAGTATTTGGAAACAATCCAACGACAAGCTACATTTATAAAGCGGAGAGAGTGGATAACTATATAGGTATGTTTGGTGTGACAGGTAAGAAAATGGTAGAAAATTTTGTAGGCCATGCTAAAGAAATGGATGTAGAGATTCAGGAAAAAAGAGTTATTGAGATTTTTCCATTAGGAGAATCTTATATGCTTAATGTAGAAAATGAATTTATTGAAGCAAAAACAGTTATTCTTGCTAATGGCCTTAGTAAATCAAAGACATTACCAGGAGAAAGTGAACTTTTAGGACGTGGTGTGAGCTATTGTGCTACATGTGATGGGCCATTATATAGAGGCAAATCAGTTGTACTAATAGGAGATTCTCATATGGCAGAAGAAGATGTAAACTATCTTGCAGAAGTATGTGAAAAAGTTTATTATGTACCACTTTATAAAGAAATAAAAAATCTTAGAAGCAATATAGAAGTAATCTATGACAAACCTAAAAAAGTCTTAGGCGAGAATATCGTTAAAGGACTAGAACTTGCAGATAGTACGCTTGATGTAGATGGTGTATTTATCATTAAGGAGAGTATCCCAACGACTCAGCTGCTTAAAGGTTTAGAATTAGACAATAAGTCTATTAAAGTTAATAACTTTATGGAAACGAATATGCCAGGTATTTATGCTGCAGGAGATTGTACAGGTAGACCTTACCAAGTGGCTAAGGCGGTAGGGCAAGGGACAACAGCTGCACTTCAAGCTGTAACGTACCTTCACCAGATAGAGAAATAAAATGAATAAGAACAAAAAAAGTACGGTTAAAACTGTGCTTTTTTTGTTTAATTTCTTCTAAAATAAAGACAACCTCCATATAAATACTATAAAGGAGGTATGTGTATGAATTTCATGTATTTATTATTAATTATAATATGCATCATGGCTATTCTTGTATTGTTCTTAGATATAGGGGTGGTTAGTAAAAACACTAATCAGTTACTCAAAGTAGTATGTATTTTACTATTTGCATTTTCTATGTTGCGCTATGTGACTTTAATTGTCTATGGGGATACACCAACACTCGGGCAATTAGAGAAATTAAGATATTTTTATCTAGCTACAAGTATAGGACTTACCATACCTACGGCTTCGGCAGTATGGTATATTACACCACATCTTAGAACAAAGATAGATTATGGCAAATACTTGTTATTCTTTTTACCATGGGCTATCTTTTATCTTTTTGCTATTATTACGCAACCTACACAAATTGTATTATCTGATACATATGGTTATAAACTGATATTAACAGGAGAATTTCCACTATACTTAAGTATAGCTCAAGGAAGTTTTATAATTATTATGATTATATTATGTATAATGGGAATCTTGAAATACAAAAATGAATACCTACGTAGTCAGTATTTTGTGATAATAGGTGCACAAATTTTACTAGCCTTAGATGGTTTGACTTATCTGGTGCCTACAGTGGTGACGATACCACCTTTTACATTAACTGAGGTATTTGGGTTTATAGCTATTTTCTATGCTTTTTATGTAAAGCCGCTAGATTTAAAGAAATAATGGGAGAGTAAAAAAGGGTTAAAAGATTACCTATCGTAGTCTTTTAACCCTTTTTTACTCTAATTTAAGAGAATCTATAGCTATTATAATAAAGTTTCGTACTTTGGAATAATACATACACCACATGCATCAGGGCCCGTATTGACTCCGATTGTTGTGCCGATGAAGAAGAAGAACTCCGGTGTATAATGTCCAATTGCATCGTGGAACTGAGTAGTAATATTAGCTGCTTCATCTTCATTATCTGCATGACCGATGATGAAGTTATAATTTTCAGGTGTATTACCAATATAGTCCTTTGTAAGTTCAAGTACTTTGGCAAGAGCTCTCTTTTTACCACGAACTTTACTTACTGGGAATAACTGACCGTCTTGAAGATAAATAATCGGTTTCACATTAAGCATAGTACCAAGTAATGCAGAAGCTTTACCAATACGTCCGCCATGTTCTAAGTAATCTAAAGTATCTACGAAGAAGAAGATACGTGCTTTTTTAATAAGCTTAGGAATCATGTTCATAATGGTATCGAAATCTATGCTATTTTCAATCATACGAGCTATTTCTGTTACGATTTGACCTTGGCCGCCAGTGGCATTTAAAGAATTAATAATTTCAATTTGAGCATTAGGATAATTTTCTAAAATAAGTTCGCGTGCATTAACTGCAGAGTTATAAGAACCACTGAAATGGCTTGATAAGCAAACGCATATGATGGATTTGCCGGACTCAGTAAAAGGTCTAAAAGTTTCATAATAATCGTTGATACTTGGTAAAGATGTTTTTGGGAAAATCTTTTCTTCACGCATACGTTTGTAGAAGTCTGAAAGAGGTAATTCTACGATTTCTTTATAGTACTCAGTTTGATCAAAGGAAACATAAAATGGTACTAGTTGAATATTGTATTTAGCTACGGTATTTGAGTTTAGGTCACAAGAAGTATCGCTAATTAATACGATTTCACTCATGTTTTCACCTCCTTAATAAAATGATATTTACTCACTCATTGTAATATGCCACGGATAAGGTGTCAATCAGAGTGTGAAAAATTTAAATGAAAGTAAGAATTTGGAAATGCTATTGGTGCATATATTAGTTGTAGTTACCAATATAAGGAGGAACGGACATGCTATCATCTAGCCTAGAAGAATATTTGATAACTATCTATCAGATGGCAAACAAAGGAGAAGAACTTAAATGTAATGAAGTGTCTAAAGCACTTAATGTACCCCTAAAGAAAACCATTCAAGCTATTCAAAGAATGCACTATCAAAAATATGTAGTCTATAGCCCCTATCAACCTTTAACTATCACAGACAAAGGTAAGGAAACCGCTAAGTATCTTTTATCAAGAAATGATTTAATTGACGAATTCTTAGACATACTACAAATAACAGAAAATGTAGAGACAGAAGCATCAGCAATGAGACAGTACTTATCCCATGAAACGTTAGAAGGAATAGAGAAATTTGTTCTTTTCATAAGACAGTACCCAGAAGTCACCAATAGATACAAACTTTTTATGAAAAGAAATCGAACAAAAATTCTTGAAGAAGCGCCAAATGAGGAAGAAATATAGTACACCCTTAGGGTGTGCTATATTTAATTATCTTAAACATAATTACATTAACAATAACTAGGGAATATGTGATATAATGAAATATTATAATAGCATGACAAAAATGGGCATGAAAGTAATATAAAAATAAAAGCTAAAAGATAAAAAGATAGAGGATAAAAATGGAAAAAGAAACAGCAAAACAAGGGATTATAAAGGGTGCTATGATATTAGCGACAGCCTCATTTATTAGTAAAATAGTAGGTATGCTTTATCGAATTCCTGTTACAAATATTCTAGGAGATGCAGGGAACGGGATATATTCACAAGCATACAATATCTATGCCATGCTTCTGACGCTCTCAGCAGTGGGTATACCAAGTGCTATTTCGAAACTGGTATCAGAGCGTATTGCTGTAGGTGCATACAGAGATGCACAGCGTGTGTATAAGATTGCCATGGTGTACTCAGCTGCAGTAGCAGCTATTCTAGCCATGGGGATGTGGACAGGAGCTGGCGTTATTTCACAGGCAATGGTTAAGGATGCTTCTTTGACGATGCCGATTAAGGCACTTGCACCAACGATAGTTGTTGTTACGATTATGGCGGTTATGAGAGGCTACTTCCAAGGGATGAATAACATGGCACCTAGTGGTATTTCCCAGGTAATAGAGCAGATTGTCAATGCTATATTTAGTGTGGTGCTAGCGTATCTATTCATTGGTAGAGGGGTAGAGGCTGCTGCTACAGGTAGTACGCTAGGAACGGGACTTGGAGCATTTGCGGGTCTGTTATTTATGATGTTTGTGTATTATTTAATAAGTGGCAAGATGAAAAAACGCATTAAAAATAGTAAAGAATATACGTATCAATCAAGCCAAAAGATTTTAAAGCTTATTTTGATTACGACAATACCTATTGTGATTAGTACATCAGTATTCTCACTGATGACCAACATAGATAGTTTTATGCTAGCACGTATGTTGCCTGATTCTATAGCATATTTACAAAGTCATGGGTTGTTGCAAAACCTACCTATTACAGATGTCATGCAAGTAGGGATGCAATCTATGGATAAGGCTATTCCTTTTTTTATAGAACCTAATCCAGTAGCTATGAGATATATAAGTGATAAAGGGCTTATGGCTACATCTTTAACGGGCTTAGAAGCGAGTATTCAGAGTTTTGTCCAAAGTGCAGAGATTACAAAGATTTTAGTGGGTCAATACTTTGGAAAATACTTTACACTCGTAAATGTGCCTGTATCGCTTATTTTAACTATGGGAACAGCAGCTATTCCTGCTATTGCTATGGCTATGAGCCTAGGAGATATTAAGGAAGTTAAAAAGAAAACACGTATGATTCTTAAAATAGGTATGTTACTTGCGGTGCCTGCAGCTATAGGACTGGCTTTATTTGGGAAACCTATTATGGCAGTGATCTTTGCAAGCGAGCCTGATGGCGGAGAATTGCTTGCTTATGGAGCAGTTTCAATTATATTTATTACTATCGCACAACTTACGGCAGGTGTATTGCAAGGTATGGGGAGACAGAAAATACCAACTATTCATGCTATTATTGCCTGTGTGATTAAGGTGATATTTAATGTCATTTTACTTTCTATACCAACGCTGCATATTTACTCAGTTATTCATAGTACCACTTTGTGCTATATGATTTATGCCTTTTTAAATGTACTTTATTTAAAGAGGGAACTGGATATGAAGTTCAATTGGAAAGCATTGTTTGTGAAGCCTTTAATCTCGGCAGGGATTATGGGGGCTATTTCCTATGGCATCTATAGGCTACTTTGCCACTGGATACCTAAAGAGGGTTTATGGCTATTATTAGTTATACCTCTAGCAGCAGCAGTCTATGGCATAGTAGGCCTTGTGACAGGGACGATTACTAAAAGAGATATAGAAAATATACCAGGCGGCAAAAAGATAATAAATCGCTTATTTTAAATAAAAATTCTTCTTTTATATGTATAAGAGTTTGAAAAATTAGGAATAATTTAAACAAACTTATACGAAAAAGGAGGATTTATAAATGTTAACTAAAAAACAATACATTACTATGCTTGTTTGCGCATCTATTGTATTTTTAGCTATCTTTACCTTTGCCTATATATATACTGTGACTCATATGCAATCTATTATACCGGAAGAAGAGCCAGGATATGAGCAGCAGCTTAGGAAAGATAGAGAAGAGATTGTAGCAGAAGTGAGTAATCTAGGACAAGAGCGTATACTTCCTAGTACAGAAATTACTATGAAAATACTTGATCAATATAATAAGGTGATAAGTGAAGAGTCTGTAGAACCTAGTAGTTTGCTAGGGCTCAGTCAGAAAGAAATAGAAAAGGTATTTGATAAATGTAGAGTCACGCAGTTTGATACAAGACAAGTTGTAATTGAGAAAAATGAATATATAGAGCCTAAACCTTTAGAATATACACTTGGTATAGAACGAGGCGAAATTGGGATTATAACAGAAGGTGAGAAGCCCATATTTTCTAGTTTAGGATTATCTACCAAGGAGTTTTCTAAACATACCAATTTGTTATTTATAAATCAGATGATTAGCATCACCCCAGCTCAAAAGCAAAGCTTGGAAAAAGATCCTAATTATATAGAATACATCCTTCAAAACTTGAGTGAATAAGCTGACAGACTGTTAGCTTATTTTTTATATGTCTTGCCAAAAACTTTATTTGACCCTAAAATAAACTACAGAGAGGATGAATAAGATGAAAACAATCGGTATAGTAGGCGGAGGTGCATCAGGGCTAGTAGCTGGAATTGTAGCAGCTAGAACAGGTGCCAAAGTCTTAATTATAGAAAAACAAAATCGTATAGGCAAAAAAATTCTTATGACAGGTAATGGGAGATGTAATATCACTAATACATATGTAGAGAAAAAACATTTTCATACCAGTTCTAAGGTGGATTTTTATAATCCTATCTATAAGATGGATGAAGTGAAGATACTAGAGTTCTTTGAGGAACTGGGTATTATTTCATTGATAGAAAACAATAAAGTTTATCCTTTATCAGAGCAAGCAGCAAGTGTACTAGATGTCCTACGTATAGAGCTAGAGAGACTTGGAGCGGCGATTATAACAGATACTAGAGTAGTAGATTTATATGCTAAACAAAGCAAATGGCATATAGTAGGTGAACATAATGAAGAGGGAAAACATAAATATCAAGTGGATAAGGTCATTGTAGCCACAGGTGGTATGGCAGGTATAACTCTAGATTGTGGTATGTATGAGATTCTAAAAAGTCTGGGACATAAGATGCAGCCTATATTTCCAACACTTGTGCACATTGTTTCATCAAGCAAGTATTGCAAGATGATGCAAGGAACAAGGGTAAAAGGTGCTATAAGTATCTATGTAAAGGGTAAGTTAGCTAGATCCGAAAGTGGAGAAGTTCTTTTTACAGAAGATGGACTTTCTGGTCCTCCTATTTTCCAGCTTAGTCGTATAGCCTCAGAGTGTGAGGCAAAGCATAAAGCATGTGAAGTGAAGCTGGATTTATACCCTAATATTTCTGAGGAAGATATGATTGGGATGATGTATGAGCGTATAGGCAAAAATCCAGATAAAACCATAGAAGAGATGTTCATAGGCTGGATGCATAAGAGAGTAGTTATTCCTGTAATCAAAGATGCAGATATAGGCTCTAGTACGACGCTTTGCCAAAATTTAGACTATGATATGATTTTAAGACTTGTACAAAGTATCAAAGGTCTAAGATTTGAGGTGAAAGGGACGAGAAGCTTTAAGTTTGCACAGTCTACAGCAGGAGGCATTGACCTTGAAGGTGTAGATTTTGAGACGATGGAATCTAAAGTCGCATCAGGATTATACATGACTGGAGAATTGCTTGATGTAGATGGTGATTGTGGTGGGTATAACTTGCAGTGGGCATGGTCCACAGGATACCTAGCAGGAAAATCAGCGGCAAGATAGAAAAGGAGAGAGAAACGTGATACGTGTTCAAGATATAAGATTAACTTTAAAAGAAGAAGAAAACATTTTAATCGAAAAGATAGCAAAGAAACTTAAAATCCAAACAAAAGACATATTAGGCTATACTATTTTCAAGCAAGCAGTAGATGCCAGAAGAAAAGATGATATCAAGCTTGTTTATACAGTAGATGTCAAGACAACAAAAGAGAAAGCCTTACTTAAGAAAGATCCTTCCCTTAAAAGTCCAAGTTTAGACTATGAATATGTAGAAAAAGGTGAGGAAGTATTAAAGCATAGACCAGTAGTTGTAGGAACGGGTCCATGTGGTATATTTGCTGCCCTTATACTGGCTCAAATGGGTTATAAACCCATTGTAGTTGAAAGAGGGAAAAAGGTAGATGAAAGAGTTGAAGATGTCAATAAGTTTTGGGAAGAGGGAATTTTTGACCCAGATTCTAATGTACAATTTGGTGAAGGCGGCGCTGGGACTTTTTCAGATGGGAAGTTAACAACTCAGATTAAAAATAAAAGATGTCATAAAGTACTGCGTGAGCTAGTGCTAGCAGGAGCGCCAGAGCCTATTCTTTATAAGAATAAGCCACATGTAGGAACGGATATACTAAGAGAAGTAGTTAAAAATATTCGAATAGAAATAGAAAAATTAGGCGGAGAATTCCGTTTTAATGCATGTTTAACCAATATAAAAGCAGAGAATAATATCCTAACAGCTGTAGAGCTTAACCATGAAGAATGGATAGAGACTGAGGTTTGTATTATAGCTATTGGACACAGTGCAAGGGATACTTTTGAGATGCTAAATGACAATAGGGTTTATATGGAACAAAAACCATTCTCTATGGGGATGCGTATTGAGCATTTACAAGAATGGATCAATCAGTCTCAATATGGAAAAGAAGCAGAGAACCCAAGGCTTGGAGCGGCAGAATACAAACTTGTACACCATGCAGCAAATGAGCGTGCGGTTTATAGCTTCTGTATGTGCCCAGGAGGGTATGTTATAGCCTCAGCATCTGAAGATGGCATGATTGTAACTAATGGGATGAGTGAGCACAAACGTGATGGAGCCAATGCAAATAGCGCAGTACTAGTGAATGTAGGTCCAAAAGATTTTGGGAGTGATGACCCCTTAGCAGGGATGCATTTACAGAGGAAATTTGAGAAACTTGCTTATGAGATGGCAAGTAAGACTTATTACGCACCAGCTCAAAGAGTAGGTGATTTCCTTGAAAACAAGGCTTCTACAGGTCATGGAATAGTAGTGCCAACGTATAAGCCGGGAGTGACTTATACCAATATGCGTAAGGAGCTTCCAGCATTTATGAGTGAGGCGATAGAGGAAGGACTTAGAGCCTTTGGTAGGAAGATTAAGAACTTTGATCATCCAGATGCAATTTTTACTGGATTTGAGACAAGAAGTTCTTCACCAGTGAGGATGCCAAGGAATGAAAACTATGAAAGTAGTGTGAAGGGACTTTATCCAGCAGGTGAAGGTGCGGGCTATGCAGGTGGTATTACTTCTGCTGCGGTAGATGGTATAGAAGTTGCAGAAGCAATTGCCAAAAAATATAAAATATGAACATTATTTTAAAAAAATAAGATTATGTTTGAGAAAAACTTAGAATTCTGTTATAATTAGCTTATAATAGATGAAGTATGAGGTGCAATAGAATGCAAAATGATATAGAAAAAGTATTATTATCTGAAGAAGAGATACAAAAAAGAGTAGCAGAATTAGGTGCCACATTAACCAAAGAATATAAAGGCAAAGATTTTCTTGCAGTAGGTATTTTAAAAGGCTCAAATGTATTTATGAGTGATTTAATTAGAAAAATTGATCTTCCTCTTCACATAGATTTTATGATTGTATCAAGTTATGGAAGTGCTACAGAGTCAAGTGGTGTTGTAAAAATTGTCAAAGACTTAGAAAATGGTATTAAAGGGAAACACTTACTTATCATAGAAGATATCATAGACAGTGGTTTAACACTTAAATATTTAAAACAAATGTTAGAAACAAGAGAACCAGCTAGTATTAAGCTTTGTACATTATTAGACAAGCCAGCTAGAAGAACATCACCAGTAGATGTAGATTATATAGGATTTACAATGCCAGATGAATTCCTTGTAGGGTATGGTATTGATTATGCAGAGTACTATAGAAACTTACCGTATATTGGTTCATTAAAAAGAGAAGTATACGAAAAATAATAAAACAAAAACAGCTGAATTCTGTATCACACAGAATTCAGCTGTTTTTAGTTACAAATCATCACTTGAAATTTTCCTAGGCCAAGAAAGTAAAAGCTTCCTAGATATTCTTAAATCTTTTTCTTTATGTCGTATAAGAAGTTCATATTTTTGAACCTTTAAGTCAATATTTTCGTCTTTCATTATATGTCACCTACTTTGTTTCAGTATCTTTCTATGCATTATACAAAATAAATTAATTCTAATATAATTTAATTTTTATAAATTATTTTGAATATATTGAAAAATAAAAGCAAAAGAATATAATAGTAAATGTAACGGATTACATATGGTTAAAGAAAGGATGAAGCATATGGCAACCATTAAGGATGGAGCAAAGTTGGCACATGAATTAATGATAAGGAAATCTACAAAAAAATAAAATGTATAGGGAGCATAAAGAGATGGAAAGCACAGTGAAAGATATGGAAAGAATCGTTAAAATAGGAATCATAGGGTGTGGGGGTATTGCTAACAACAAACATATGCCTGCGCTCACAAAACTTAAAAATGTAGAGATAGTAGCTTTTTGTGACATCATCTTAGAGAAGGCTGAAAAAGCAGCAAAGAAGTATGGCGTAGAGGGTGCCTTATGCTATACAGATTACAAGGAATTATTAAAAGATGAAAGTATTGAAGTCGTGCATGTATGCACACCTAATAGGTCGCATAGTTTTATCTCTATAGATGCGATGGAGTCAGGCAAACATGTTATGTGTGAAAAGCCTATGGCAAAAAAAGCTGCGGATGCCAAAGCTATGCTAGAAACCGCAGAGCGTACAGGCAAAAAACTTATAATAGGTTATCAAAATAGATATAGAGAAGATAGTACTTACTTAAAGAGAACCTGTGAAAACGGCGAGCTTGGAGAAATTTATTTTGCTAAAGCCCATGCTATTCGAAGAAGAGCAGTACCAACTTGGGGCGTATTCCTTAATGAAGAAGAGCAAGGTGGAGGGCCACTTATTGATATAGGAACCCATGCACTTGATTTGACATTGTGGATGATGAATAACTATAAACCTAAGATGGTAGTCGGAAGTGTTTATAAAAAATTAGGAGATCAAACCGAAACAGCTAATACATGGGGAGATTGGAATCCAAAAGAATATACCGTAGAGGATTCAGCCTTTGGTTTTATCACAATGGAAGACGGAGCAACGATTGTCTTAGAATCAAGCTGGGCAATTAATAGTTTAGATGTAGGAGAAGCCAAGAGTACACTTTGCGGAACCAAAGCTGGAGCGGATATGAAAGAGGGACTTCGCATCAATGGAGTTAAATACAATAAGCAGTACGTAGAAAAACCAGGACTTGGAGCTGGCGGAGTAGATTTTTATGAGGGCGGAGAAGAAAAGCCAGAGGAAAAAGAGGCAAGGCTATGGATTGAGGCGGTTGTTCAAGATAAAGAAGTAGTTGTCAAACCTCAAGAGGCTTTAGTCGTTACGCAAATTCTAGAAGCTATTTATGAATCAGCAAAAACAGGTAAGCCTGTTATGTTTGAATAAAGTCTAAGGAGGCTATAAGATGCAGCTTGGCATAATAGGATGAATTAAGGAAGAAAGTTTCAAACAAGCAGTAGAGAGAAAATTAAATTTTATAGAGTTTTGTGTGAATAGTAGCTGCGGCGTATCTTGGGAGTCCAGTCTATGTAACAGGTTGTAATGAAAGACTAGAACTATCTTACTATGAAAATATAACTGCTGCCATTCATTACTTTGAAAAGCTGATAGCATATGGCAAAGTGCATGGTGTGAAAATTGCTACGTATAACTGTAGATGGAATAAGTTTTTGAAACTAGATGGTATAGCGGGTAAACCTTGTGCTATTGGAGAAGGTGACGCACTAGTGGAGGAAGTTTTAAACGTAGCAAGAGAGCTTGGATTTGAATGGCTGATTGTTGAAAATGATAATCCTATGCCAAATGGCTTAGAAGATATTACAAGAAGTATAAAAAATATTCAAGATAGATACCAAATAGAGGGGGAAATATAATGAAATTAGGCGTATTTACATGTTTAAGAAATGATTTAAGCTTAGAAGAGGCTCTTGGTTACTTTAAAAGAAAAGGCATACAAATGGTAGAGATTGGGTGCGGGGGCTATCCAGGGAAATCTCATGCTAATCCAGAAGTCCTTCTCAGTGATGAAAAAGCCTTAGAGGCATTCAAAGAAACTATAGAAAAATATGGGCTTGAAATAAGTGCTTTAAGCGCACATGGTAATCCTGTTCATCCTCAAAAAGAGATAGCGGAGAAATTCGACCAAGACCTTAGAAACTGCATACTTTTGGCAGAAAAGCTAGGTGTTCATCAAATTAATACTTTTTCTGGATGCCCAGGAGACCACACAGGCGCTAAGTATCCTAACTGGGTAACTTGTCCTTGGCCAGAAGATTTCTTAGCTGTTTTAGAGTACCAATGGAATGAAGTACTCATTCCTTATTGGAAAGAACTCGTAACCTTTGCTAAAGCCCATGGCGTAAATAAAATTGCGTTAGAACTTCATCCAGGATTTGCAGTATATAATACCCATTCATTGCTTAAACTCCGAGAAGCAGTAGGACCTGAGATTGGTGCTAATCTAGATCCAAGCCATTTAATCTGGCAAGGTATGGATACTGTGGCGGTTATTCGTCAGTTAAAAGATGCGATTTTCCACTTCCATGCAAAAGATACCAAGATTGATAAGTACAATACAGCAATTAATGGTGTGTTAGATACGCAGCACTACGGTGATATTATCAATCGTTCATGGGTATTTAGAAGTGTAGGGTATGGTAATGACTATGCAACATGGAAAGAGATCATCTCTAATCTAAGATTAGTAGGTTATGACTATGCCATTAGTATTGAGCATGAAGATAGTCTTATGAGCCAAAATGAAGGATTAAGTAAAGCAGTAGAATTCTTAAAAGAGGTTATCATCTATGAAGAAACTGGAGAAATGTGGTGGGCATAAACTTAATTTATTTAGAAAAAAAAGTAATCTCTAAGATAGAGATTGCTTTTTTCTATATATGGGTATAGATATTAGTAAGGAGAAAGAAGTTATGATATAATGAATGAAAATGTGTAAGTAATGGAGGAACAACATGGGCAAGGTTTACCAATTTCCACAGAAGAAATCAATGAAGGATAATCAGCCGCCAATTTATTCTGAGAATAAGGCAATCATGGAAAATGCAGTGAAAGTTCTCCTAGAGACTTATAGTGAGCGAATTGATCAGTTAAGTGATTATATAAAAGCTATTAGAAATTTAGATGGATCTCATATCAAAAATCCTAAAGAACTTTTAGAAGTTGTCAAAGAACTCAATCAGGTATTTGCAAGCTATGGGATTACCAATAATTTTTATACCTTTACAACACTATCAAATAAATTTATTAATTATTATAACGATAACAGAACGTTAGGTGTATTTAAAGAAAACAAAAAAGAAGAAATAAGGTATTATGAAGTAGGGGAATTCATACAGGAGTTTGAGTACCATCAATTTACCTTCTTGATGCATGAAGAAATATATGACTTACTAGAAAAGCAAATTAGTGATTTAAAAATAACAATCCATGTTCTAGAAAAGACCAAGATATAAATATAAAAGTGGTAACAGCTTAGGCTGTTACCACTTTTATATTTAATAAAGACTTGTTATGGGCATGAGGTTCTAACACAATATTTAAATCAAAAATAATTTTATACACATATGTAAAGATGAAAAATCATATAAGATAATAAGGAATATTTGGTTACAAAAGAAGAAATAGAAACTTGTTAGACTGTAGAGGAGGATACATACGTTGTATAAAATAGGAGTAGATGCAGGGTCTACAACTTTAAAGGTAGTCGTATTGGACGCGAAAAACCATGCTATTTATGAAAGTTATCAAAGGCATTTCTCTAGAATAAGAGAAATGTTACAAGAGGAGATAGAAAAGATTAAGGAGTTAGTGGGTAATCATCAAGTCAAAGTCTGTCTAACGGGATCGGCTGGATATGGCATCGCTAAAACTTCACATATTTCTTTTGTGCAAGAAGTTTTTGCAACGGCTTATCTTGTAAAAAATGAGTACAGTGAAGTGGATACTGTTATAGAACTTGGCGGCGAAGATGCAAAGATTATTTTCTTAACAGGTAGCTTAGAAGAACGTATGAATTCTACGTGTGCAGGGGGAACAGGTGCATTTATCGACCAGATGGCGGCGCTTATGAATCTTACAACTGAGGAGTTAGATGAGCTAAGTCAGCAGCATCAAGAATTATACCCTATCGCTTCAAGATGTGGGGTATTTGCAAAATCTGATATTCAACCACTGCTTAATCAAGGTGCAAGAAAAGAGGATATAAGTGCTAGCATTTATCAAGCTGTAGTAGACCAAACCATTGGAGGACTTGCACAAGGTAGACAAATAAAGGGCAAGATTCTTTTCTTAGGAGGACCTCTTTTCTTCTATAAAGGACTAAGAGAAAGATTTGTAGAGACTTTAAAGATTGGGAGTGAAGAAGCTATATTTCCAGCTAATGCTCAAAATTTTGTAGCAACAGGTTGTGCGTATTATGCAGCAAGTTTAGTACCGACCTATAGTTATAGTGAGCTTGTAAAGGCTCTTGAGAGCAAGGAAAAAGAGGCACATGCAAAAGCTTGTTTACCACAACTTTTTAGTAGCCAGGAGGAGTACGAAGTATTTAAGGCAAGACATAATCTAGCAGATAGTGCTCATAAGAAACTCGAAGATTACAGTGGTGAGGCGTACCTTGGGATTGATGCAGGAAGTACGACGACGAAGCTTGTAGTGATAGGAGAAGAGAAGCAGATTTTATATACTTACTATGCTTCCAATAGGGGAAATCCAGTAGAAGTTATAAAGGAGCAATTAATCGAGATTTATAAAATCTGCGAGGAGAGAATTAAAATTCTATCAAGTGGCGTGACAGGTTATGGGGAGCAGTTGGTGAGAAGTGCATTTGAACTAGATTTTGGGATAGTAGAGACTCTGGCACATTTTACCGCAGCTAAGCATTTTAATCCAGATGTTAATTTTATCTTAGATATAGGCGGACAAGATATTAAATGTTTTAAGATTCCTGATGGAAATATAGAAAGTATTATGCTTAATGAAGCTTGCTCTTCAGGATGTGGCTCATTTATAGAGACATTTGCACAGCAGATGGGATATGAAGTTCAGCCATTTGCTGAGCTCGGGTTATTAGCTAAGCACCCTGTAGATTTAGGGTCTAGATGTACAGTGTTCATGAATTCTTCGGTAAAACAGGCTCAGAAAGAAGGGGCAACGTTAGAAGATGTATCGGCAGGACTTGCAATAAGTGTTGTGAAAAATGCACTTTATAAGGTGATTAGAGCAAGAAATACCAAGGACCTAGGTGAGAATATTGTGGTGCAAGGTGGGACACTTCTTAATGATGCAATACTTAGAAGTTTAGAAATGGAACTTGGGAAAAATGTTGTTAGACCCAATATTGCAGGGCTGATGGGAGCTTATGGGGTAGCACTTTATGTGAAAGAGCACCATGCTAGCAAAAGTCATATGGTGACGTATAAAGAGCTTGGCACGTTTAAACATATCTCTAAGGCGAGTGAATGTAGGTTGTGTGCGAACAAATGTCATTTGATTATTAATAGTTTTAATGATTCAGGACTTTACATATCAGGTAACCGCTGTGAAAGGCCAAGTAGTGGTAAGCAAATAGAAGAGTTACCTAATCTCTATAATTTTAAGTACAAAAAGATAAGACAAATGGAGCTTGGAGAAGGGACCAAGGGAATTATAGGTATTCCTGTTGTACTTAATATGTATGATCTACTTCCTTTCTGGAATACATTCTTTAGAACTCTAGGTTTCAAAGTCATTCTTTCAGAAGGTTCTAGTAAAAATCTTTATAGAAAAGGCCAGTATTCTATTCCCTCTGATACCGTATGTTATCCAGCCAAATTAGTACATGGTCACATAGAGAGTCTACTAGATAAAGGCGTTAGGTATATTTTCTATCCTTGTATGAGCTACAACCTTGATGAGGGACTATCAGATAATTGCTTTAACTGCCCAGTGGTTGCGTATTATCCTGAACTACTAGATGCTAATATTGAAAGGCTTAAACAAGTAACATTTATGTATCCTTACCTTAGCTTGAATGATAAAAAAGTACTGGCACGTAAATTATATGAAGTACTTGAGAAACAGTTTGATTTTATTACTCTAAAAGACATTGTTAAGGCTATTGAAAAAGGAGATATAGCATTAAATGGCTATAGGCAAGAAGTAAGAAGCGAGGGAGAGCGGGCCATTTGCTATGCTAAAGAGCATGGTAAGAAAATTGTTGTTTTGGCAGGGAGACCTTATCATATAGATCCGGAAATTAATCATGGTATTGATAAGCTCATTAATTCATTAGGAGCAGTTGTAGTTAGTGAAGATAGCGTATGTAGCTTAGATGAAAAGCCGAAAGTAAGCGTGCTGAACCAGTGGACCTATCAAGCCAGACTATATAGCGCAGCCTACTACGCGGCGGAGCAAGAAGATATAGATTTTATCCAATTAGTATCTTTTGGATGTGGAACAGATGCTATCACAGCAGATGAGGTAAGCGATATTCTGAGGAACCATGGCAAGTTATATACCCAGTTAAAAATTGATGAAACAAGTAATTTAGGAGCAGCTAGAATTAGAGTAAGAAGTATGTTTGCAAGTACACTTGAAAAAAGGTAGGAGATTATGATGGAAAACAAGGAAGATACACCTGTTTTATTTACCAAAGAAATGAAAAAGACTTATACTATTTTAGCGCCAACGATGCTGCCTATTCATTTTGGAATAATAAGAGGGATTATGAAGCAATACGGCTACTTGATAGAATTTTTTGAGGGAGATACCAGTGTAACCATAGAAGAGGGACTTAAGTGTGTACATAATGATATATGTTATCCAGCCATGCTCGTGATAGGGCAGCTTATAGCTGCGTTAAAAAGTGGAGAATATGACACAGATCACACAGCACTTATGATTACTCAGACTGGTGGGGGTTGTAGAGCATCTAACTATATTTATTTGCTAAGAAAGGCGCTTAAAAATAATGGATTTGCTCATGTACCGGTTATATCCCTTAATCTAAGTGGGCTTGAAAGACATCCTGGATTTAGACTAACACCTTTGTTATTAGTAAAACTAGTTTTTGCTTTGTATTACGGAGATATGCTTATGTGGATTTACAACCAATGCTTGCCTTATGAAAAGGTAAAAGGAGAGACAAAACAAGTACTTGAGAAGTGGATAACATATTTTATAAGTATTTGTAATCATCCTAAGTTCTTTTTGAAAGGACACCACTACAAAAAAATACTAAGAGATTTCAAAAATATCCCTCAAGGCGTAAAGGACAAAATTCGGGTAGGTATCGTAGGGGAAATCTATATGAAATATGCACCACTTGGAAATAATCACTTAGAAGATTTTCTAGTAGAAGAAGGGGCAGAAGTGGTGATGTCAGGGGTAGCAGATTTTATGATGTATTGTTTGTATAATACACAAATAGATAAGTTACTATATGGTGGAAAAGGTGGGGGGGTATGGCTTGCTAAAGTAGCCTATAAATATTTCTATAAGCAACAGAAGAAACTAATTGGTGCAGTCAAGAAATACAGTGAGTTTAGGGCACCTACAGATTTTGAAAAGCTTAAGTCCTTAGGAGAAGAGTACATAGGCTTAGGGGTTAAAATGGGTGAGGGATGGCTTTTGACTGCGGAGATGATAGAACTTATAGAGAGTGGGACCTACAATATAGTATGTACACAACCCTTTGGCTGCTTACCTAATCATATTGTAGGCAAGGGAATGATTCGGAAAATAAAAGAAAAGTTTCCGATGTCTAATATTGTAGCTATAGACTATGATCCTTCTGCTGCAAGGGTCAATCAAGAAAATAGAATCAAACTTATGTTAGCCAATGCCCATTATTATTTTAATAAAGAGATGGAAGAATGAGTAGTTGGAAAAATTAATAATTTTATTTTGAAATAAAACAATTTGTAAAATAGATGTATATAGGCATAAAAATATGATATTATTAATGAATAAAAATATGATAAACTTTGTATAGTTGTGAGGAAAAATATGATGGAAATTAGATTATCAAAAGAATGGATGGGCTTTACCATTATAGTAGCTTTCCAGTTTATGATTAATTATTTAATTACAGGATCTATTAATAGTGAGGACTTAATACGGATAACACTTAATAATACTGTTTTAATTTATATCATAAGTTTTATAGCCTATGAATTAATAACTGAATTAAAGTCAAATTCTTTTTATAGAGATATAGCCTTTTGTATGCTAGGAATGGCTGTCTATATAAGTTTATCTATGGGGGAAAATCAGATATTAAGCTACAATAGAGAATCACCTAATGCGGCACTTCAGCTAAATGGTTTAATGAACCTCCTTCAAGCTTTCTTTTTACTAAAAGCTGTAAAGTACATAAATAAACCAATTAGTTTTAAAAGAATGGTATCTTATTACCTAGCGAGCGTTTTAGGTGGAGTAATATTTATTTATACAATAGGTGAAAGACTAGCGGTTGTCTTGGAAACTACGCAGAAGATTAGGATTCATGCCTCTAGTCATTTCATTGCTCTGCTTATTTATATAGTTATCTTAGTATGTTGTTATAAGGTGAAGGATAAATTTATGGAGCAAGATTATATCAATTTCAGTAGATATATCATTTGCAAGATACTGCTGCAGGTACTTATGATGACAATGGGTGTAGATATTAGCTTCATAAATAGTGTGATGGTTAGTGGCGTAGGTATTATAACTACCTACTATTTATTTAAAATATTTTTAGGAAAATTTATAAATAGATCTGCTAGTGGATATTACAATAATAGAGAATTAGAAAATAAAGAATTGACTCGTATTGTAAAAGAATTAAATGATACGAAGCAAGAATTACAAGGTTCATTAAAAGAATATAAAGAGCTTGTGGCATTTTTGCCAGAGGGAATTATTATTGTGCAGAATAACGTTATTAGTTTTGCTAATGATAAAATGGCTCATTTATTTAAGTTAATCAGCCCAAGTTCTTTAGAAGAAAAGAATATTTTCAATATTATCCATCCCATTGACCATAGGAAGTTTAAGGAATTACTAGAGAATCATCAGGAGAGTGAAATGGCGCTTATCCATTTTAGTTTGATAGGAAATGATTTCGTAGGAGAAGTGAGGTTCGTCAATAGGAATACTAAAGAGAGAAAGAGTTATACCGTTATTGTTAAAGACCTCACTGAACAAATTAAAATATTGAAAATGGAACATATGTTAGTTGAAAAAAGAGAAGAAGAAAAAATTAAAAATGAGGTATTGGCCAATATATCTCATGAATTCAAGACCCCTGTCAATGTCATCTATGCAGCGGCTCAGTTACAAGAACAAAATATCTTAAGCAAAGATTGGGAAGCGGTTAGAAAGTATACCCCTGTCATGAGACAAAATTGTAATAGGCTGATAAGGCTGATTAATAATTTTATTGATATTACAAGGCTAGATCACGGGGAAATTCATATTAAAAAAGTTTATGCAAACATCGTGCCTATTATAGAGGATGTAACCCTATCAATCATAAGCTTTGCAGAAAATAAAGGCATTTCTGTCTTGTTTGATACGGAAGAAGAAGAAATTTATTGCTATATTGATATCGACTTAGTAGAAAGAGTGATGCTGAATCTACTCTCAAATGCTATTAAGTACAACAAAGTAGACGGAAGTATAATTGTTACTTTAAATAATAAAGAAGAACAAGTAGGCATAAGTGTGAAGGATAGCGGAGTTGGTATAGAGAAAGAGTATATAAAAATATTATTTAACCGCTTTGAAAGAGGAGACAAGTCATTAACGAGAGACAATGAAGGAAGTGGGTTAGGTCTTAATATTGCGAAGAACATGATTGAGTGTCTACAAGGAACGATAGAAGTAGAGAGCGTTTTGGGAGAAGGAACTAACATGATTGTTTGCTTGCCGAAAGCGAAGGAAGCAGATGGCATTAACTATGAACAAGATGCATACCACTATGATACCTCGAGATTGAAAAAAAATGTGGAAATGGAGCTATCAGATATTTATGAGTAAAGAAGAAATGTTTTTTTCAAAGAGCCACAAAAAAGAGTTTCTAGAACTTCTAGAGCAAGCAAATTTAGAGGAGCACCCTCGGCAACGCAAGAGTCAACTAGAGTATAGGCAAGTAGCATTTCTTTATTTAATAGCACTTTATCAAGAAGAATATAAAAGATACGAAGGCTGTAAATTCTATATAGAAGATTTAGGTGAATTAAGTCTGGATGGACCTGTTTATTTGCTAGAAGAGAGGTACATAAGTTTGAAAGAATACGATCATGAAATAATGTTAGACCTTGCCATTAATATATTAAAAAAAATGCCGTTGCAAAGGAGATGTGAAGGACTATCCCCTCATTTGCAAGAGCCTTTAAAGATAGCCATAAGCTTATCAGAAGGAACTTTGATAAATAATATAGTATAAATAATGTATGATTTAAGCCTTTATGAAAATAATAATAGATGACTAATTATTATTTCCTAGGAGGTTTGAAAATGAGCAAAAAAATAAAAGATAATGGTAAGACATCAAGCGACCCTAAAACAGGCAATACAAAAGGGCATATTTCTTCTAAAGCAGGGGTAAAAGACCCAGAAACTAAATAAAATAA
Organism: Cellulosilyticaceae bacterium; assembly: GCA_036655715.1. Taxonomy (GTDB): domain Bacteria; phylum Bacillota; class Clostridia; order Lachnospirales; family Cellulosilyticaceae; genus JAVVPO01. The sequence goes on from JAVVPO010000016.1 coordinate 29,196, forward strand.
AAGGTGAGTAAGCTAAATGACAAATTAACTTACTCGCCTTTTATTTTATTTGTATAGAAAGACTTAGGAGGGTGACATACTATAAATTGGTAAAAGACATACATAAAAGGCGAGACTTTGCAAAAGCTAAAAGAATAAATGTAGAGGAAGAAGAGGGTTGACGATGTTTGATGTAGCTAAAGTCGATAAATATTTAGAGGGTATAGAGAAAAGCCTTGAGAAAAATGGAGCCTTTAGAAAAGGTGAAGAGCTGAAAGTCGGAGTAGATTTAGGGACTGCTTATATTGTAATGGTCGTACTAAATAGTCAACTTGAGCCTGTAGCTTGTACTATGGAGTTTGCACAGGTTTTAAAAGATGGATTGGTTGTGGATTATACAGGAGCAGTAAGAATTGTGAAAAAACTTAAAAAGGAATTAGAAGAAAGGCTTGGGGAAGAGCTTACCAAAGCAGCTATTGCCATACCACCAGGGACGAGTAAAGGGGATACAAAAACACATGTCAATGTAGTAGAAGCATGTGAATTTGAAGTGACAAATATAGTAGAGGAACCAACTGCAGCCAATGCAGTATTAGATATAGCCAATGGCGTTATTGTAGATATAGGTGGAGGTACCACAGGACTCTCTATAATAAAAGATAAAAGAGTTATATTTACAGCAGATGAGCCTACTGGGGGAACACATGTCACACTTGTACTATCAGGTAGCTACAAGATAGGCTTTGAAGAAGCGGAAGATATGAAGAAAGACCCTACTAAATACCATGAAGTTTTTACCGCAGTAGTGCCTGTGATACAGAAGATGGCAACCATTGTTAAACACTATATTAAAGACTATGAGATAGAAAATGTTTATTTAGTTGGGGGAACTTGCTGCCTTAAAGGGGTAGAGAAGATATTTGAAAAAGAGTTAGGTATTAAAACATATAAGCCACATAATCCTTTTTTGGTTACACCAGTAGGGATTGCAATGAATTGCTAGAAAGAAAAGTAAAATGGGTATATTTCCTAAAAAAGGTGAAATGCTAAGTAAAGGAGGTGAGAATATGCCAAGGATGCATAACTATTATGAAGAGCTGCTTAATACTCACTATCATAGTCACTTAGAGATGTGCAATGAGTTAGGAATTACAATGGATGATTTATACACCAATGAGTTAACAGATGAAGATTTTGAATAGAGAACTATAAAGCCTTATGCTAGAAGATAGCATAAGGCTTTATAAAATAAATAGCAGACAAAACTTAATATTATAAAAGATATAAAAAGAACGAATAATAAGCTATTAATAAAAAAATGTATTTAATAATAAATATTACTTGAAAGTGGTTGTGAACATGGTATAATGAGGGGAGAGTTAAAAAATTATCAATCACTTGGAGGGTAGTAATATGAAAATAGTAGTAGTTGGATGTACACACGCAGGGACAGCAGCAATAGTGAATGCAAAAACGCTTTATCAAGAAAGTGAAATAACAGTTTACGAAAGAAATGATAATATATCATTTTTATCATGTGGAATCGCATTGCATGTAGCAGATGTAGTCAAAGATCCTAACGGACTATTCTATAATTCACCACAAGGATTAGAAGCTATAGGTGTAACGACGAAAATGAAGCATGATGTGTTAAATATAGATGTAAAGAGCAAAAGCCTAACGGTCAAAAACTTAGAGACAAATGAAATCATAGAAGATACTTATGACAAATTAATTATTACATTAGGTTCATGGCCTATTGTACCTAGATTTGAAGGAATAGAATTAGAAAACATTGTGTTATCTAAAAACTATAATCATTCACAAGCTATTATAGAAAAAGCAAAGCAGTCTCAAAACATTGTAGTTATAGGGGCAGGTTATATCGGTGTAGAGTTAGCAGAGGCTTTTGAGATTCTAGGGAAAAAAGTGACTATTATAGATGCAGAAGAAAGAATCATGAGTAAATATCTAGATAAAGAGATAACAGATGTAGCAGAAGAGGCTTTTAGAACTCATGATATACATGTGGCAACAGGAGAACTAGTTACTAAGTTTGAAGGAGAAGAGAGCAAGGTATCTAAAGTCGTGACTAATAAAGGCTCTTATGAGGCTGATTTAGTTGTTTTATGTATTGGGTTTAGACCGAATACCCAGTTACTTAAAGGCCAAGTGGATATGCTAGAAAATGGAGCGATTATCATAGATGATTATATGAGAACAAGTGCGGAGGATGTCTTTGCTGCTGGAGATTGTTGCGTTGTTAACTTTAACCCAGCAGGAGACAAGAGATATATTCCGCTAGCCACTAATGCAGTAAGAATGGGGACTTTAGTTGCAAAAAACTTAGTAGAACCTAAGCTTAAATATATGGGAACACAAGGTACTTCCGGTATTAAGATTTATGATTACAATATTGCTTCAACAGGCATGACAGAAGAAGTAGCCAAAGCAACAACTAATCAAAATATAGAAGCGGTAAGTATTACTGATAATTATAGACCAGAGTTCATGCCAACTTATGAGGCAGCTACGCTTAAATTAGTTTATGACAAAGAGTCTAGAGTGGTGGTAGGTGGACAGATTATTTGTAAGTATAACTTAACACAGCTGATGAATACACTCTCAGTGGTTATTCAAAATAAGATGACACTAGAAGAACTTGCTATGACAGATTTCTTCTTCCAACCTTACTACAATAAACCTTGGAGTCTACTTAATAGCGCAGCGCTTGCTGTGCTATAGTTAGAGGCAGAGATAAGCATAGCAAAAAAGAAAGCTCAAGTAACTGATAGCTTACGCCATCAGATTATTTGAGCCATTTTTTGTTTGAGGTATTCCTTTAGAAAGTAATAAGTAAGTCACAAACTAGTGTAGTGTTAATAACATAGAGGTCTGACATTGTTAATATGATCTACGTTTAGGAAGATCATTTTACCATTACCTAATACTAAGCATTTAACTGTTGAACAAGATACTTCAAGGATGACAACTCTTAGACGACGACATCCTATAGTGATGATAACTTTCTTGTTGATGAACTCACATAAATAGTGAGAAAAGCTAGGTTCACAACAAGGATTAGAGTGGTCTTGGCAACAATCATTGCGTGTATAAAGATGAAGGCCATCTTCACAGTCACAAGGTCTAGGACTGTGTTTGTGAGAACAGCAACAAGTATCTTCTTCAAACATGGGCCTATGGTAATAATTTTCACAATCACACATAATATAAGCCTCCTTAGCTATTGGCTATCAAACAGCTTCCACAAATTCTATACGGCATAAGTTGAAAATCTTGATGTTACCACTACAGATTTCTATACACTTAATGTAGGTAGGACAAACATCAAGTACAAGAACACAGTAACGGCGACCGCCAGAATGAATGATAGCTTTCTGATCAATAAGACAATTTAAACTATCGCTATAACAACATGACATATCAATATACCTCCCTTTTAACTAAAACTTAGAAATGATAGATAAACATCTCTAGAATGATAAAAGTAGTTAGAGAAGACAAAGTTCTCCTTCTCTAGTATAAAGTATGAAAAAGGTAGAGATTAGGTGAATGATGTGTGGAAAAAAGTCGAAATATAAAAGAATATTTTATATTGAGTGCAAATCATTCTGTGATATAATCACAGATAAGAAAAGTAAAGAGGTGATGAAATGAGATATTATACAAGTACTAGAAAAAAGGGCCAAAAATTAACGGCGGCTCAGGCAGTTTTGCAAGGGATATCCCAAGATGGAGGATTGTTTGTACCTACTAGTATGCCTCAAATAGACTTTAAACTAGAAGATTTAATGCCACTTAGCTATAAGGAAATAGCTTATAGAGTCATGAGACTATTTTTTGATGATTTAACAGAAGAGGAGCTGAAAAGTTGTATTGATAAAGCTTATGATAGTAAGTTTGATGATGAAGCAATAGCCCCTCTAGTGTGTACCCAGAAGACTCAATTTTTAGAGTTATTCCATGGACCTACTTTGGCATTTAAAGATATGGCCTTAACGATTCTTCCTTACCTCATGCTAGCTAGTAAAGCCAAAGAAAAAGAAGATAAAGAAATAGTGATTCTTACAGCTACATCAGGAGATACTGGCAAAGCAGCATTAGAAGGTTTTGCAGGTGTTGAAGAGACTAAAATTATAGTATTCTTCCCAGAGAATGGGGTAAGTGATGTACAAAAGAGACAGATGGTGACACAAGTAGGAGATAACACACTAGTTGTGGGAATTGAAGGGAATTTTGATGATGCACAAACAGGCGTGAAGCAGATATTTGGAGATAAAGCATTTAATGACTACATAGGAGAAAAAGGGTACAAATTCTCATCAGCTAACTCTATTAATATAGGTCGTTTGACACCTCAAGTTGTCTATTACTTCCATGCCTACATTCAAATGGTGAAATTAGGAAAGTTAGAACTTGGAGACACTATGAATGTTGCGGTGCCAACAGGTAACTTTGGAAACATATTAGCAGCTTACTATGCGAAAGAGATGGGGCTTCCTATTAGTCAATTAATCTGTGCCTCTAATAAAAACAAGGTATTATTTGACTTTTTCAAAGAGGGAGTTTATGACAGAAATAGAGAGTTCCATATTACTAATTCACCATCTATGGACATTCTTATTTCAAGCAATCTAGAAAGATTACTTTATCATCTAAGCGGGGAGCGCACAGACCTAGTAAATGGGATGATGGAAGAACTTAAAGAAACAGGTAAGTATAGCGTTACAGAAGTGATGAAAGAGCAAATGAGAGCGTTTTATGGGGGCTATGTAGAAGATGAGGGGACTCAGACTTATATTAAACAAGTTTATGAGGAAGAAAGCTATCTCATGGATACACATACGGCAGTAGCCTATGCTGTATATGATCAGTATGTTAAGGAAACAGGAGATGAGACACCTACTGTGATTATATCTACAGCAAGTCCTTATAAGTTTACTGGAAGTGTAATGGGAAGCCTTGATGAGCGCTATAAAGAGAAAGAAGATGTTAAGCTATTAGAAGAGATGGAAAAACTTCTAGGAGAACCTATGCCACTAGGTGTAAAAAATCTTTTTGAAAAAGAGATTAAACATAAAAATAAGTGTAAAATAAACGAAATGAAAAAAGTAATAGAAAATTTCTTAGACTAAAATTATTAGCATATCAAAGTACGGCAGTGTAATATACTGTATAGATACTCCAAAAAAAATAGGGTGTGGTCAAAATGAAAGAAGTAATGTATAATGAATATGCAAAAGAAGTATTAGATGCTATTTCAAAAGGGGCTTTTTTAAGCGTATCTGCTGAGGGAAAAGACAATACAATGACTATAGGTTGGGGAAGCATAGGTTATATGTGGAAGAAACCTATATTTATAGCTATGGTTAGATACTCAAGGCACACTTATGAAATGCTAGAAAAAAGTGAATACTTTACAGTGAGTGTTCCACTTTATGGAGATTTGAAAAAAGCATTAGGGATATGTGGCACGTTATCCGGTAGAAACTGTGATAAATGGGCAGAAGCGGGATTAACTAAGCTTAAAGCACATAAGGTAGAGGCTCCGTTAGTTGGGGAGTGCGATTTGCACTATGAATGTAAGCTAATAGGAAAGACACCTTTGCAAGAAGGCATGCTAGACTTAAATGTACAGAATCAGTGTTATGCACAGGGTGATTATCACCTACTATACTATGGAGAAATATTAGGAACATACGTTAAATAGAAGAGGAGAGTCGATTATGACACTATATGAACAATGGAATAACTATGGAGAAGATGCAAAGGATCGCTCAACAGAAGAGTACAAACAAGTTGTTGAGAAATACCTTACAAAAGAAAGAGATGTGTATGCACAATTACTTTCAAATCCAGAAGAAATCGTAGAAGGAACTATTGGCGAATTAGGACAACGTTTTGCTATGACAGATGTTGAATTCCTAGGATTCGTAGATGGTATCAATGAAAGTTTAGTAAATGGTGCTTATGAACTAGAAACAATGACTGGTGAATCAGCAGTAAGACTTGAGTATGATTTATCAAAATTATACTGGAACATGTTAGATGCAAAAGCTGATTGGTTATATAACTTATCACAATGGAATACACTTCTTACAAAAGAAGAAAAAGACAACATCAGAAGAGATTTCAACAAATCAAAAACTGTAGTTAAGTCTAAAAAAGTTGGACGTAACGATGCTTGTCCATGTGGAAGCGGAAAAAAATATAAACAATGTTGTCTAAACAAATAATAACTGCTCTTGTAGCAGTTATTTTTTAATCTTTTATAAGTATAACAAAGGAGATTTGCTGTGGATATCAAATGGACATATTGTTTAATTATAGGGATTTACATTGTCCTGGCCTCCATTAAAGTACTTAATGTCATACTGATAAACAAATTTAAGCAAGGTAGACAACTGGCAGTATTCAAAGGCTTTAAAAAAGATTTTTTTACTTCTATTGCTCAGATTTGTATAATGGTTACACTTATTATTAATGGCATGACTATCGTTGGAGGAAGACCTCTTAATACTCATAGTATTATCATTACACTACTCATAATAGGGATGGCCATTATAAGTAGCCGTGTGACAATTCTAGTTGAAACAGGTACTTTATTAAATATATCTGGATATGAATTTAAATCAGAAGATATTGAAGAGGTAAAGGCTAAGAAGAAAAGCAACTGTGATACTTATACAATAAACTTAAAAGAAGATGTTAATGGTTATGAAAACCTTAAACTCTATGTGTTAGGTAATCAAAGAGAAGCATTAGCAGGAGAACTTACTAAGTTTAACTCATAAAAAAAATAGGATCTATAAAAAGTAA
>JAVVPO010000017.1:0-35400 GCA_036655715.1 Cellulosilyticaceae bacterium
TCTTTCTTCTATTATAGAATACTCCTTCTAATGCACTCCTAACTATCCTCTATGTTGTTTCATACTCTTTTTCTACAGCAGCCTCCCCATTACCTTCTTAGGTTATTTCCTTATCAGAGATTTCACGCTAGGTCGATTACTTCCTTATAAAGGCTGTGCTCTTCAAAACCGAAGAATGCTACTTTGAATTTAGGAAAACAAAAAATCTATTTCTTATTGACAATTCATTAAATACCTGTTATTTTTATTACATACTATTGGTATGTATAGGAGGTACTCTTATGGCAAGAAACAAATATCCAGAGGAAACCATCAATAAAATCTTAGAAGTATCTCTTAGACTATTTATGGAAAAGGGTTATGAGTCTACTTCTATTCAGGATATTCTCAATGAACTTGGCGGCCTGACAAAAGGTGCTATCTATCATCATTTCAAATCTAAGGAAGAGATCTTCTTAGCTGTTACTGCAAATATTTATAAAGAAACAGATACTCGCTTAGCTATTATTCGTGATAACCCTACGCTAAATGGTTTACAGAAGCTAAAAGAGATGTTTCGTTCTTCTCTAGAAAACTCCGCTCAGAATGATATGTTTGCTATTGCACCTAATCTTCTCAAGAATCCATCATTTTTGGCCATACAGTTACAAAGCTGTATCGAGGAGGCTGCACCATTTTATATTAAACCAGTCCTTGAAGAAGGTATTGCTGATGGTTCTATTCAGACAGACTATCCAAAAGAACTGGCAGAAGTGCTGATGTTGCTTTCGAACATATGGCTTAACCCTATGATTTTCCCTGCTTCCCCAAAAGAAGTACTAGGCAGATGTTACTTTTTCAAAAACATGCTACTAAGTTTAGGGATCGACCTCATAGATGATTCCATGTTAGAACGTATTAGCCAATATGCTAAGATATATGAAAAAAATAACCATAAGTAGTCTACAAAAATAACTGCTCGTCATGAGCAGCTTATTTTTAACTTTATACATACCAACTGCATGTATGTAAGTTAACTTTTCAAATTAAGGGGGAATATATTATGCACAAACTAAAATCCGTACAAACAAATTATCTAACCAAAGTATTTTCTGGTGAAGAAGCTCTAAAAAGATGTAACCTTTCTGTAAACTCCGGTGAAATCTATGGGCTCCTTGGAGCAAACGGTGCTGGTAAAACTACATTACTTAAACTTATTGCAGGACTTTTAGAACCAACTGAAGGTAACTCCAGTGTTATGGGAATAAATAGTCATACGCAAAAATTTAAATTACTAAAGCAAATTGGTATTTTTATTGAAACACCTTATTTTTACGAACACCTTCCCGCATCAGAAAATTTATCTATTCATTTAGCTTATATGAAAGCTTCCGGAAATGTTCAAGATGCTTTAAACAGAGTTGGGTTAGGGCATACCGGTAACAAACCTGTATCACAATTTTCTCTCGGTATGAGACAACGACTTGGTATCGCTCGCTCTATCATCCACCGTCCACAAGTATTACTTTTAGATGAACCCATCAACGGGCTTGACCCTGTGGCTATAAGGGAAATGCGTGAATTATTTGTTCAGCTATCTAAGGAAGGCATGACTCTCATTATTTCTAGCCATATCTTAAGTGAAATTATACAAACGGTAGACCGAATAGGTATCTTGATGAATGGACAGCTAGTTTTAGATGAAAATCTATCTCGCTTAAAACAAGAACATCCTCATGATTTAGAAAACTATCTTATCAGTATGATGAATGGAGGCATTTTATGTTAAAGCTTATTCAATTAGAATTACGTAGGTCTAAACTAACTAATTACCTAATAGCCAGTGGTTGTATCTTTCTCTCAATCATAGCATTTTCTTTTCTCTTTGCCTTTATGCCTGTTCTAGCCGAAATGGAAGGTGAAGTTCTTCCTCCTCTTGAACTTGCCATGTTCTCTGGATGGAACAACCTTATCCCTATACTCTCGACTCTTTCAATGGTCTTCTTTGCCATATTGGCCGGGGTAATGTATGCACAGTTTGTAGTCACTGAATATACAGGTAAACGATCTATTTTACTTTTTTCTTATCCTGTTAAACGCAGCCACATTCTATGGGCAAAATGTAATCTTGTATTTTGGTTTACATCCGGGATAATGTTTATCTGTAATCTAGTAGGTATTACGCTATTTGGTATGTTATCTAATCTACTACATATTATAGATGAACCTTTTACAAGTACCCTATTTGTCTACCTTGTTACTACGTCACTTATTCTTTGCTTGTTATCTAGTGCTATTGGCCTCATTGCTTTAAGAATTGGTTTTTGGAAGAAATCTGTTCCAGTCACTATTGTCTCTGCAGTTATCTTATCTAGTCCTTGCTCTAATCTATTTGCAGCTTCTCTAGGTAACTCTACTTCCGTTATGCTTGCAACCATGTTATTGCTACTTCTTATCAGTTTTTTACTTTTCCTTAGCTTAGTTAAAGCAGTAAACCGTATGGAAGTTCTTTAGTCAAATACAACTATTAATTATATATCTTTGAAAGGATTCAATATGAAATCTAATATGCAAAAAGAAACTATATTTCACAAGAATTTTACTTTAGTCGTTATAGGTCAAATTATATCTCTATTTGGTAATGCTATACTACGTTTTGCCTTACCACTTTATCTGCTACGTCAGACAGGGTCAGCAGCTTTATTCGGCATCGTTACGGCTTGCTCATTTTTACCTATGATTGTTCTATCTCTTTTAGGTGGTGTCATGGCAGACCGTGTTAACAAACGAAACATCATGGTCATCCTAGATTTTTCTACTGCTATTTTGGTTTTGATCTTTAGCCTTTTACTCGGCAAATTCTCTATCGTGCCACTCTTTATTACAATACTTATGGTGCTCTACGGTATACAAGGTGCTTACCAACCAGCAGTTCAAGCAAGTATCCCTTTACTTGTTCCTATGAATCAGTTAATGCCTGCCAACGCTATCATCAACCAAGTTAATGCACTAGCCAATCTACTAGGTCCTATTATTGGTGGTATGCTCTTTAGCACTTGGGGCCTTACACCTATTTTAATTATTAGTATTATTTGCTTTACATTATCAGCTATTATGGAACTCTTTATTCGTATACCTCATAATCCTCAAAAAAGCGAATCAGGTTTACTTACTATCGTACGCGAAGACTTAACTGAAAGTATACAGTTTATCAAGACAGAAAAACCTATCCTATTCAGCGTTATGGGGTTACTCGTATTATTCAACCTTTTCCTAAGTGCCATGCTAATTATTGGACTTCCAGTACTTATTACAAAAACACTAGGCATGAACGATCAATTATTTGGTTACTCACAAGGAGCTCTAGCTGCTGGAGGACTTGCAGGAGGCATTTTAACAGGCATTTTAGGTAGTAAATTAAATGTAAAAAAATCTCATCTACTCCTTCTCACATGCGCTTGCTGCACTATTCCAATAGGCCTTGTACTCCTATTAAACGTTCCACCTTTTATAAGTTATCTCGTTATCACAGTTATGAGCTTCCTTCTCATGGCAGCCTCTACTATGTTTAGTATACAAATGCTTGCCTTTGTACAAATGCAAACACCAGCTCATCTAGTAGGCAAAGTTATCTCCTGCTTACTCGCCCTAGCGATGTGTGCTCAACCTATTGGCCAAGCACTATACGGCATCCTATTCGAGCAATTTGCTAATGCTCCTTGGATTATCATTCTAGGATCAGCCTTTATCTCATGCGGTATTGCCATTTATTCAAAAAGCATATTTAATACACTCCACGATTAAACAAAGTAAAGAGTAGATATCACTTACGAATCTGCTCTTTCTTTTAGTTATTCTATTGTATTGAAACACAAATTTCACAATAATGGCTAGCAACCAGCATCACTTTATATCATTCTAAGATAGATCTCACCTCATCCAACCTATATCCTTGCTTGAATAGTTCAGGGAAAATATCGATGTGGTTTTATAAGATAATAATCCCAGCTAGATACACAAAAAATCCTAGGGTACTTATTATATGTAATTTTCTCATGGATAATTTATTCTTTAAAATACCTATACCCGTTATACTAATGCCTATCATAATAATGGCAAATCCTATATATTTCATCCCACTCGGTGTACCTATTTGAGTGCACGCCATAACTAGCATCAGACCTGCTGATAGACTCCCCATCACAATATGTAACATTCTATACAATGTGTTATAACGCTTAAAAGCCTTCGGTAAATAATAAGCTGCTAGTGCCAACAAAAAAAATACAGATGATAAACGTGAAAACATAATAAAAATCCTTTCTAGTGCTTTGAAGTTTGAATGTGTTTTTGCTTAGGTGGAATGGTCTTAATCTTAAACATAAAATAATACAATTTGGACAACATTACGATAACAAGAGTTATTCTCATCAACTGATTATCAACAAGGATAAAAGGTATCATAATCATGGTATCTGCAAATACCAAAATAATTATTTTCTGCTTAAGCGTCATAACTCTCTCTTTCATAAATTGCTCCAAATGCTTCTTATATAACTTCGTTTGTTTAAACCACTCGTCAAACCGTGTTGACCCGTTTACAAAACAAAAGGATGCAATTAATAAAAAAGGTGTTGTCGGCAATATAGGGAGTATCACCCCTATTGCCCCCACGGCAAAAGCAATGAGGCCAACTGTTATATAAATCATTCTTCTTATATTATTCATAAATCCTCCCTATATCGTCTATTTTAATGGTCTAATATAATGTTTTTCCCCTCAATTTTATATGTCTTTTCACAGATAGCTGTAGTTGATTTTCTATGGGATATCAGGACAATCGTCTGCTCCTGACTATTTTCTCTAATAGCCTTTAAAATTTCACCTTCACTCAGGGTATCTAAATTACTTGTCGGTTCATCTAGAATCAACACTTCACTTTGCCTAAGAAAGGCTCTTGCAAGACCTATACGTTGTTTTTCTCCCGAAGAAACATTGCCCCCTAACTCACCTACTTTGGTATCATATCCTTGTGGTAAAGTCTGTATAAACTCATGAATAGAAGCTTTTTGAGCTGCTCGTATCACTTGCTCTCTTGTGGCATCTTGTCTACCTAACTTAATATTTTGTTCAATGGTTTCATTAAAGAGATACGTTTCTTGGCTGACAAGTGTCTGTACTTTTCTTAGACTCTTGGTCGGTACAGTCTGAATAGCTTCATCATCCAGGGTAATCTCACCACTTGTTACATCCCAAAAACGCATAAGTAACTTGACAAAAGTACTTTTCCCTATACCACTCTCACCGATTAAAGCAATCTTATCTCCCTTTTGAATCGTTAAAGACACACCTTGCAGTAACTGCTCCTGACGATTAGGATAACTAAAGCTGACTTTATCATAGTTTATCTGATGACTTTGAATTTCTCTTTCTCCTTCTACTTCTATCACCTGTGGTAATTCGTCTAATAAGTTAAATAAACGCTCTGCACAAGCAAAAGTTTGAAGTAAGTTGTTGGACAAGTTGCTTAATGCCACAACAGGGCCAAAAGATGAAGCCAACATCACTACTGCAATCAAATATTCTCCAAATCCTATAATGCCCTGCGTATACAAACTACTTCCTAATCCTACAAAAGTTAATAAGCCTAGCATAACTGTTAAATCTGCAAAGGCTCTGATAAGCCCTTCATGTCCTTTTAACCTTTCTTGGCTGACATTGAGCTCCTGGGAGCTTTCATTCACTGCCCTAAGTCTTTTTTCCCCGTTTTTAAAGAGTAGGATTTCCTTTAACCCTCTTAGAGAATCCAAGATAAAACTATTGGTCTTGGCAAAGGTTTCTCGGTACTGCACACCTGCTTCTTTGCCATAAATAGATGCAGTATATGGAAGGACTAAGCCTACAAGGACAAAAAACACACCTCCTACTATTCCAAAATATGGATGAATGCTATAAAGTATACCTGTAATAATCATATTGGTAATCACAGCTATCCCAATAGGTGCTATAGTATGAGCATAGAAAACTTCTAATAACTCCACATCCGATGTGACCATAGCAATCAGATCGCCCTTTTCTCTGCCCTCTAGCTTAGCTGGTGCTAGCCTTCTAAGCGCTGCAAACATTTTGTCTCTTAAAATAGCCAAAATTTTAAAGGCGATATAATGTCCTGAAAGCTGTTCGGCATATCTTAAGAAGCCTCTTAGCACTGCACAAATCCCCATTATCCACAAGGTACCTCTAAAGCTTACAAAAGTTATCTCCCCTATTAGCGTACCAATGGCTACTGCGCCAAAACTCATGATGGCAATAGCCGCCAAAAAGCCTAGTACTCCCATAGTAATGGTAATAGCCATTACAGGTGCCAGAGGTTTTAGCTCTACAATAAGTCTCTTCATAATGGTAAAACCAGATCGACGTTGCATCTTATTGCACCTCCCTAATTTGTTCAAGTTCATTTTGTTTATTAATCATACGATAGTATTCATTTTTATTTTGATATAGGGTTTCATGCGTACCTTCTTCTACCACTTGTCCCTGCTTCATGACATAAATATTTTTTGCATCTCTTACATTGGCTAAGCGATGTGAAATCACAATCACTGTTTTATCTTTAGCTAGTTGATAAATGGCTTCCCAAATAGCCTCTTCACTTTCTACATCAATATTGGAAGTGGCCTCATCAAAAATCATCACGTCGCGCTCTGCCAAGATAGCTCTGGCTAAAGCAAGTCTTTGCTTTTGTCCGCCAGATAAAAGACTTCCACCTTCACCTACAGGTGTCTGTAAACCTTCTTTTAAGCTCCTTACAAATTCAGTCAGTCTTGCACACTCAAGGGCACCTCTTATCTCTTCTTCTGTTGCTTTTTCATTTCCCATTATCAAATTATCTTTAAGCGTTCCATTAAAAATATAACTATTGGTTGATACAAGATTTAATGTATTATAAATGGTATCGTATCCTATGGTTGAGAGTGGGATGCCGTCCCATTTAATAGCACCTTTTTGGGGCTGATAGCTTTTCATCATTAGGGCCGCGACGGTACTCTTACCACTTCCGCTTTCTCCTACGATAGCCGTAAGTCCCAAGGGTTTAATCGTCATATTTACATTTTTTAGAATCTGTCTATCTGACTCATAGGCAAAGTCTATATTTTCTAAAGTCATATCACCTAGCCAAAAGGACTCTTGATCGTTGCCATCTACCTTTTCCTTGGCATCTAGTAGTTTGAAGATACGTTCTGACGCAGTCATCCCATTCATAGCAATATGGAAATAAGACCCCAGTAATCTCATAGGAATGAAAAACTCTGCTGAAAGTAAAATAATCACCAGCAATCCTCCAATGGCTATCTCTCCCCTTGAAAATGCTATAAGCGCCATAATCGTCCCTGCCGCCGCACCTCCAAAAGCTACTAAGTCCATGATATTAATGGAGTTCAGCTGCATACTTAAAACTTTCATAGTCATCACTCTAAAAGTCTCTGCTTCTTCATTCATTTTTGCATGATAAATCTCATCTTGATCAAACACTTTAAGGGTGCTAAGGCCTTGGAGATTCTCTAAAAATGTTCCTCCTAAATTGGCATAACTTTTCCAGTAACTTTTAAGAATACGCTTGGCAACCTTCATAATAGCAATGATAGATAGCGGAATAAGTGGCACACACAGTAGCAAAATCAGCGCGGCTTTCCATGAAATCGTTAAGATAAACATAAATAGTGTGATAGGTGCCAAAAGCGCATACATAAGCTGAGGCAGGTAACGTCCAAAATAAATCTCTAACTGCTCTACCCCCTCTACCATCATTTGTACAATAGAAGATGTGCTCTCTACTTCCTGATAACTCACCCCTAGCCTAAGTAACTTTTGGTAGATACTTTCTCTTAACTTCACTTTTGCACTTTCAGATGCCAGTGCTGAGAATCTCCCATAGAGGATATTGCTGATAAAACGTACACCTAGTAACACTGGCACTAAAGCAAAGAGACCTGCACTTACTTGCCCTCCACCTATTAGCTGCGTGACAAAATATCCTATAGATAAAATAATCATTATATTACATAGTAAAGCAATCCAGTTCATAAAAACGGTAAGCATTATGTATTTTTTTGTTTGTTCACAAAGGTCAATAAGCCTTTTATTAATCATCATTTCTTTTATTTCCCTTTCATATTCTTTTTGATATTAATTATCATTTATATTTAATATATACTTTCATTAAGTATTTGTCAACTTCATTTTACTTACTAGACAGTCAAAATAAGTTTTTGGAGTAGGCCAAGAGCGATACAACTACACATGACATATCGCTCGATATCTTGAATTGTTTTTGGAATGCGCTTACGCAAAAAAGATAGGATTTAACTAAATACTCTAGTTAAATCCTATCTTCTACCCTATCCTTTTTTCGATTTCTAGTAATTCAAATATCCCCTCTTCGGCTACTAGGGTTAGTAAACTACTGGAAATACTAGTGTAGTTTCTTAAGTTGATGACATTGCTCCTTTGCAGCCTATGCCAAAAGAAACTGACCTCATCCTAGCGATAGCAAGTCATCTCCACTATATAATTGGTAGCCACTGAAACGTCACAAGAATCCAGTACACCGCAAAACTCAGTCCCACTATCAACCCCTGTTGCTGCCCTGACTTATTTATCTTATAACTCATAGCACCTACAACCATACCCATCAACGCATCCATCACAACTAATAATGGTAAGTAGATGAGAGAAGACTGCATCCCCCCACCCATCAGGTCTATGATTGGCGTATAAATAAATATAACTGGTATAGCATGAATGATATCATATGCATGTGTGCTTCCAGCAAGTCCAAACCAAATTAAATTACATATTAATGATAGTACGCCAAATATAATTCCAAAACTCCATATAGGATGTTTTTTTGTAAATGATTTAATCTTATTCATTACTACCCCTCCTATTTTAATATCACACCAAAGCTTGATGCTTTGATACTTGATATATTATCTAGAGCTTTAAGCTCTTCTACTGTTCCAACGACTACTACACCTATTATAGGTACTTCTTCTGGATTAATCGTACCTGCTCCACCAGCTAATTTGTTAAATGCATTTGTTAATTCTTCTTTTTGCTTTCTTGTTTTAGCAAGAATAAGATCAAAGGATTCTATAAACTCTGCCATTGGATCTTCTTTTAATTTCCCATTACCATTTATAGTAGGAAAACCCATGATATCTTCTTCATAAAATACTGCATACTCAGAGTTAAAGAACTCTTCATCTATATTAAAGAAGTTATCATCTATCGTATCTACCCAACACCAGTTTAACTGTATATTGTCTGGCAACATTTCTCTTACTTCATCAAAAGAATATCGTCTATCAAATGATATACCTAGTTCTACTACATCATTGCTTTCTAGCTTATTTAACTCGTTTAAATCCTTTTTATAAGTTGTATAGTTTATCCTTGGATGAAAGAACTGCATGACTCTATGCCCTGCATCCGAAAAAACATTTCCATCACTCATATAATAGTTATTTTCATATTTAACATTAGGTATTTCTACCTCTCCTATTGTTACTGGTACATTATTAATTACTTTATACTTTTTTGCATAGATACTGTTGTTATTTAGTCTTGTTGTACCACTAAATCCACCTACAACTATATTTGCACCATGGGTATCATAATAGTAGTGCACTTCTGAAGCCTCTTTATCTAATATAATTGGCACGATTTGTATTTTCAAAGCACCTAAAAGTATGATGATAAGTAAACTCACACCTATACTTACACTTATCATCTTACTTATGCTCTTTCTTTTTGCTACCTTTACTAAGTCTTCTTCATTAAAATTAAATAATTGATCTAACTCTTTGTTATCATCCATTTTTCTGTTCCCACCTTTTCTTAAAATCATTTCTTGCTCTGTATAAATAGGTTTTTATCTGATTTTCGTTTGTATCTAATAATCTAGCGATTTGTGTGTACGACAAATCCATTTCATATTTTAATAGTAATAGATTTTTATAGGAATCCTTCATTTCATTTAATACTTTATTAATCTCTTTATTATCTTCCTTAATTATCAGCCCTAGTTCAGGTGTATCCTTTGAAACTTCATTGATTAAATGTTTTTCTTCTAGCTCTAAACTTGGATGCCTTTTTTGCTTTCTACATAAATCATAATAATTATTGATGGCTACTTTAAACAGCCAACTTGAGATATTCATTTGTTCTAGATGCACCATATGCTCTACTGCCTTAAAAAACGTATTTTGCACAATATCTTCTGCATCCTCAGGTGAAGCCCCTATTTTAACTAAGTACTTGTATATAAAGCTAGCTTTTTGCCTGTATAGTTCACTTAATAAGTCTCTCTCCATATTCCTCCTCACTTTCCCTTCTTATCTATATAACGCATGCTTTATGAAAAAGTATACAGTCTTGCAAAAATAAATAACAAAAAAGAGCATATGCTACGCTTATATGCCCTTTACTATGTATTTTTATTTTATAGTAGTAAGGACAGATGTATCTGCCCTTACTATCTTTCTCCTCTTAGTCATATAGATTGATAAGATGCTCTTATCTTTTATATGCAAGGAGCTAACTTCATTAGGTCTAGCTACTCTTTAAAATCAGGTTGCGTGTTGCACTCTTATCTCCAAGGGTATCATCTCCTAACTAGGTTCGTACAGTTAAGGTTATACACTTATGATATACAACCTTCTCTGTACAAAATTAGTATATGTCATCTCTTCTATTTTATTAGTGTTATTATTTTCCACTACATGATGATTTTCTCATAGTTTTTAGTCTCTACTTAAGTAGTTATTATTCATTTACTAACCACAGATTTCTTCAATAGCCAAATAATAAGCTCCTTTAGCAGGTTTACTATATAATACCTGACACTTAGCTTTAGGAGCTATTCTATGTACTTCCAACATATACGCATCTATAAGCAGTGGATTATCTCCAAGAAATACACTACCTGTCAAAATAATAGGTACTACTTCTTCTGCTAATCCTAATTTTCTTATAACTGCTCCCGCTGTCTTACCCATGGCTTTTCCTGCATCAATTAGAATATCTTGACTCACCCTGTCTTCCGCCTTAGCCAGTTCAGATACTAATATAGGTAAACCATACAGGTCCTCTTCCATTATTTCTTTACGCTTTAACAAACTTGCTACTTCATCTAAATGAGTTACATTTAATAACCTTGGAATAGCATTTTGCAATTCTGTGTATTCACCTATTCCCTCTTCCCCTCTAAAAGCTTGATGAAATGCTCTTGCATTAATTTCTCTTCCACCACCTCTATTGCCTAATTCATAATCCATATTTCTAAGTTCAGACTGATCTCCCTCTTTATTTCTTCCCATGGTCCAGTGCGCTATACCACATATACTTACAACACCCCAGTTTTCCGCATTACCCGTTCTTAATGTAATCCAGCATTCATTTAAAATCTTAAAAGAAGTTTCCTTAAATATCTCTTTGCATATTTGCTCAAGTGCAGAAATATCCTCTGCCGTATCAGCTCCGGCAAGTCCAAGTACTGCATATCCAATATCTTCAATTTTTAAGTTCAACTTATCCAAAGCTCTATGTACAGCTGTCATTATAGAGATATGCGTTTTTTCTAGTCCTATTCTTTGATAATTAGCTGGCCCACCAAATCCTTCTGTGAATATATTTCCTTTTTCATCACCTATGATACAATGTGTTTTGCTTCCTCCACCATCTATTCCTAAAAAATACATTTTTCACTCTCCCTAATTAAGTCTCTACTACATAGCCTTAAAATTATCTAAATATTCTTTTTATAGTATACCTTACTCTCATATAAATTAAAATAGCAAAAAAATTAGCAACAAATCTTAGCTCTCTAACTTTTAGGCAAAATAATAAGAGCAACCTATAAAGGTTGCTCTTATTATTTTGCCTAATCAGCTAATTTGATACGAACTAATGATTTTTTCAGAGCAATTTCTACTCTAAGTGCATTGTACTGATCTTTTCCAAGATAGCTTTCTGCTCTTTCTTTTGCCTCTTTAGCTCTTTGCGCATCTATTTCTTCAGCAAGTTCTGATGCATCTGTGAGAATAGTTACTCTATCTTTTGTAATTTCTGCAAATCCACCCATTACTGTCGCTTCATTTGCATTACCGTCTATTTTGTATTTTAATACGCCATAAGAAAGTAGTGTCACTACTGGTTCATGATCATAGAGTATACCCATATCTCCTTCAGTTGTTCTAAGAACTGCTGAATCTACCATCTCATCTAGAACGAGTCTAGTTGGTGTGATTATTTGAAGGTTGATTTTATTTTTTGCCATTTAGTTCACCTACAGTGTTTTGGCTTTTTCTACAGCATCTTCGATAGTACCTACCATGTAGAATGCATTTTCTGGAAGAGCGTCGTGACGTCCTTCTAGTATTTCCTTGAATGCTCTAATTGTTTCTTTTACTGGTACATATTTTCCTGCACTACCTGTAAATACTTCTGCAACGAAGAATGGTTGTGAAAGGAACTTTTGTACTTTACGTGCACGGTTAACAACTATTTTATCAGTTTCTGATAATTCGTCCATACCTAAGATTGCGATGATATCTTGAAGTTCTTTGTATCTTTGTAAGATAGATTGAACTTCACGTGCTACTTCGTAATGCTCTTCACCTACAACTTGTGGGTCAAGGCTACGAGATGAAGACTCAAGTGGGTCTACCGCTGGGTAGATACCTTGTTCTACAATCGCACGAGAAAGAACTGTTGTCGCATCAAGATGGGCGAATGTAGTTGCTGGAGCTGGGTCAGTAAGGTCATCGGCAGGCACATATACAGCCTGAACAGATGTGATAGACCCTTTCTTTGTAGATGTGATACGCTCTTGAAGTGCTCCTACTTCTGTAGCAAGTGTTGGTTGGTAACCAACCGCACTTGGTACACGTCCAAGAAGGGCAGATACTTCTGAACCAGCTTGGATGAAACGGAAAATGTTATCTACGAATAGAAGTACGTCTTGCCCTGACTCATCACGGAAGTACTCCGCCATTGTAAGTCCTGTAAGGGCAACTCTCATACGAGCACCTGGTGGCTCATTCATTTGTCCGAATACCATTGTTGTCTTGTCGATAACGCCTGATTCTGTCATTTCATGGAATAAGTCGTTACCTTCACGTGTACGCTCACCTACTCCTGCGAATACTGAGAATCCACCGTGCTCTGTTGCGATGTTACGGATAAGTTCTTGAATAAGAACAGTCTTACCTACACCCGCACCACCGAATAAACCGATTTTACCACCTTTAAGGTATGGGCAAAGAAGGTCTACTACTTTGATACCTGTTTCTAAGATTTCTACTGTTGTAGCTTGCTCTTCAAAAGTTGGAGCTGGTCTATGAATAGGCCATTTCACTACTTCTGGATCTGGCTTACCATCAACAGCATCTCCTGTTACATTGAAGATACGTCCTAGTGTCATGTTACCTACTGGTACAGAAATTGGGCTTCCTGTATCAACAGCTTCCATTCCACGTACAAGTCCATCTGTTGCTGACATGGCTATACATCTTACTACGTCATCTCCAAGATGCTGGGATACTTCTACTACAAGTATTTCTCCATTTGCTCTTGTGATATTAATAGCGTTGTATAGTGATGGCAAATGTCCTGGCGTAAATTTTAAGTCCATTACTGGACCGATAATTTGTACGATATGCCCTATGTTTTGTGCCATTGCTATTTCACTCCTTCTGAATCCATTTTACTTAAGCGCTTCTGCTCCACCCACGATTTCTGATAGTTCTTGCGTAATTGCCGCTTGTCTTGCACGGTTATAAACAATACCTAGTTTACCAATCATATCATCAGCATTCTCTGTTGCTGAATCCATAGCTGTCATTCTAGCTCCTTGCTCACTCGCACCAGACTCTACCATACCACCATAAATTACATCACCTAAGTATCTTGGAATAATATAACCAAGTACTGCTTCTGGAGATGGTTCATAGATTAATAAATCTTGAGGTTCGTTTGCACTACTTTCTTCTTTAATGCCATTTATATCTACTGGTAAAAGACGAATCATGGTAGGTTCTTGTTGAATAGTTGATTTGAATGCTGTATAAGCTAAATAAACTTCTCCAACCTCTCCCTTACCAAAAATATCTACTGCATAATCTGCAATTTCCTTAGCTGCTGTATAAGTCGGATCTGCTGACATACCCAGCACTTCCTTTTGGATAGTATATCCTTTTGACTTAAACTGTTCTTTGGCTTTCTTACCAACTGCAATAATATGTGCATTCTCTTTATCTGTAATGCTATGCATTACAAGTTTACAGATATTCGCATTATATCCTCCTGCAAGACCTTTGTCTGCTGCAATAACGATATAAGCTTTCTTAGTTGACTCATTCTCTCTAAGTAAAGGCATATTCAGTCCATTAGAGCTCTGTGCTATGGACTGAATAGTACTTTGAATCTTGTTGAAGAAAGGTCTAGTTTTAAGAGCTGCATCTTTACTTTTAGTAAGTTTAGCTGTTGCAACTAATTTCATTGCATTTGTGATTTGTTTGGTGCTGTTGATACTTTTAATTCGTCCTTTAATACTTTGTAAAGACGCCATTTAACGCACCCTTTCCTTCGAGGTATTATTCAGCTTTGAATCCTGCTTTGAATTCTTTAATGATATTAGCAAGTTTCTCATCTAACTCTTTTGTAATACCTTCTTTTTTAACTAAGTCAGTATATACTTCTGAGTATTTTGTGCTAACAAATTCTAAGAGTTCTCTCTCAAATTGCTTTACTGCTGATACAGGAATATCTAATAGATGCTTTCTTGTTGCAGCGTATAAAACAACGATTTGCTCTGCTACTGTAAGCGGTGCATATTGTCCTTGTTTAAGAACTTCCATGATACGCTCACCTTGTGCAAGTGCATTTTGAGTTGCAGCATCAAGGTCTGAACCGAACTGTGCGAAGGACGCAAGTGAACGGTACTGCGCAAGTTCTACACGGATAGGACCTGCGATTTGTTTCATCGCTTTAATTTGAGCAGCCCCACCAACACGTGATACTGAAAGACCTGGGTTAACCGCTGGTCTAATACCTGCATTGAATAATTCTGACTCAAGGAAAATTTGTCCGTCTGTAATAGAAATTACGTTTGTTGGGATATAAGCTGAGATATCCCCTGCTTGTGTTTCGATGATTGGAAGAGCAGTAATAGAACCGCCGCCTTTTTCATCTGAAAGTTTCGCTGCACGCTCTAATAAACGTGAGTGAAGGTAGAATACGTCCCCTGGATACGCCTCACGACCTGGAGGTCTATGAAGAAGTAATGCCATTGTACGGTAAGCTACCGCGTGTTTGGAAAGGTCATCATATACGATAAGTACATCTTTACCATTTTCCATCCACTCTTCACCAATAGTAACACCTGAGTAAGGTGATAAGTATTGAAGTGGTGCAAGCTCACTTGCTGTTGATGCAACTACTGTTGTATAAGCCATTGCGCCATGTTTTTCTAATGTGTTTACGATTTGTGCTACTGTTGAAGCTTTTTGCCCGATAGCAACATAAATACATAAAACACCACTGTTTTTTTGGTTAAGAATTGTATCAATAGCAATAGCTGATTTACCAGTTTGTCTATCACCAATGATAAGCTCTCTTTGTCCACGTCCGATTGGTACCATGGCATCGATTGCTTTTGCTCCTGTTTGAAGTGGAGTATCTACTGATTTTCTATCGATAACACCTGGCGCAATACGCTCAGCTGGACGATATTTATCTGTTTTAATTGGTCCTTTTCCATCAATTGGTTGACCTAATGCATTAACAACACGTCCGATCATAGCGTCACCTACTGGTACCTCTACGATACGACCTGTTGATTTTACAACGTCACCTTCTTTGATATCTTTATCTGAACCTAAAAGAACAACCCCGATGTTGTCTTCTTCTAAGTTAAGAACCATTCCATAAATACCACCTGTAAATTCAAGAAGTTCTCCTGCCATTGCTTTTTGAAGACCATGCACACGTGCAATACCGTCTCCTACTTGCATAACAGTTCCAACCTCGGATACTTCTAGGTGCGTTTTATAGTTATTAATTTGAGCTTTAATAACGCTACTTATTTCTTCTGGTCTAAGGTTCATTGACTAGTTACACCCCTTTTTTATGCAAGTCGTAAATCATTAAGTGTAGTCTTAAGCGCTTGCATTTGTCCTGCAATACTTCCATCTACAACTTTATCTCCAACTCTGATTATTAGTCCACCAATAATAGATTTATCTACCATTGCAGTTAGCTCTATCTGCTTGTTCGTGCTTTTTTCAATGTTGGATTTGATTTGCGCTAGTTGTTTTTTATTTAATGATAGTGCTGAAGTGACAGTTGCTTTAAGCACACCGTTTGCTTCTTTTATCATATCTAAAAACATATTTAGTATATCTAATACTAAAACTTGTCTTGATTTTTTTATTGTTAAGACTAGTAGGCCTACGAACTCATCAGATACTCTGCCTTCAAATACAGTTTCTACAAGCTTCATTTTCTCTTCTTGTAAAATCTGATGATGATTAAGTATTTGTAAGAACTCTGGTTCCTGTGCGAGAATATCGCAAATCATACTAGCTTCTTGTTCGAACTGCGCCGCTTTGTTTGTTTCAATTGCAATGTCAAATAGGGCAGTAGCGTATCTTTTGGTTATTAATTCAGCCACTGTACATCCCCCATCTCACCAATTATCTCTTCGATAAGCTCACTTTGTTTTGCATCATCCATAGCAGTAGCTACAAACTTACCTGCCATAAGAGTTGCCACTTCGATCATCTCATCTTTGATTTCAGCTCTTACGCGTTCTTGTTCTAATTTCATATCTTCCATTGCTTTGATCTTAATTGCTTCTGCTTCTGCCTTAGCAGCTGTGATAATCTCTTCTTCACGTGCTAATGCTTTAGCGCGTGCAGCTTTTAATATATCGCCTGCTTCTGCGTTGATATCTGCAATTTTAGATTCATATTCAGATTTTAAAGTAGCAGCAGCATTTTTTGCATTTTTTGCATCGTTAATGTTTGCTGCAATACCTGCTTGTCTTTTCTCTAATAAGTCTGAGACTGGTTTAAAGAGTAACTTCGCAAGTATAAATATAATTAAGAATAGTGCACCTAACTGGAAAAACCAGTCCCACACCGTTACCATGGAAAACTCAATTATTTTTGAATTCAAAGGGAAACTCCCTCCTTCCTATGTCTATATCTTCTCTACCAATTATTTATTAACCGATTAATTCCATGTATTTTGTGATAAGTGGGTTAGCAAATAATAGAATGATAGCTACGATAAGACCATAGATACCTGTTGTTTCAGCTACCGCTGCTCCAAGTAACATTGTACGTACTACGTCTGATTGTGCTTCTGGTTGACGTCCTACCGCTTCTGCACCTTTACCAGCTGCATATCCTTGTCCGATACCAGGTCCGATACCTGCGATCATAGCAAGACCTGCTCCTATTGCTGAACATGCTAAAATTAAAGCTTTTCCATCGATTTGTGTATTAGGTTCCATTTTAAATTTCCTCCTTAAATTAAAAAAATAAATTAACTAAAATAAGTCTACAAACAGTAATAATAAGGCAATAATCAGAGCATAAATCCCTGTTGTTTGCGCTACAGCTTGACCAAGTAACATGGTTCTTACGATAGAGCTTTGAAGCTTAGGTCTTTTCCCTACTGCTTCTGCGGCTTTACCTGCTGCATACCCTTGCCCAATACCAGGACCAATACCTGCTATCATCGAAAGACCTGCACCTATTGCTGAACACGCAAGTACTACGCTTATTCCACCTTTTGTAACTAACGGATTTGCAAATAGCATAACAATTGCAACAACTAATGAGAAAATCCCTGACGTTTCAGCAACCGCAGCCCCTAGTAACATCACTAGTGTTGCTGGTTTACCACCATGTTCTGGGTTCTTACCCATTGCTTCTGCTGCTTTACCAGCTGCATATCCTTGCCCTATTCCAGGGCCAATCCCTGCGATCATAGCAAGA
This sequence comes from Cellulosilyticaceae bacterium, assembly GCA_036655715.1. Taxonomy (GTDB): domain Bacteria; phylum Bacillota; class Clostridia; order Lachnospirales; family Cellulosilyticaceae; genus JAVVPO01. The sequence continues at coordinate 18,048 of JAVVPO010000017.1, forward strand.
CCTGCTCCTATTGCAGAAAAGGCTAAAATGAGGGCTGTTGGATCTACATTTGCCATCCATCCAAAAAGCAAATCTAATATTCCTGACATATTCTTCACCTCATTCCTTTAGTCTTCCATCGCACTAGATACAAATGTCATACTTAGCATAACAAAGATTAGTGTTTGAAGAGCTCCTGCAAATACGTCAAAGTACGCGTGTAATACAGATGGGAGTCCTATCTTTAATAACCATGGCATCATAGCATAATATAACCCCATGATAATAGTTCCTCCAAGAATATTACCAAACAGACGAAAACCTAATGATACTGGGTTTGCAAGCTCCCCAATAATATTAAGTGGTAGTAAAAATGGCATTGGTTCTAAGAAGCCTTTGAAATATCTTAATCCTTTGGCTCTTACGCCATACCATTGAACCATGAAAAATGTTGTTAGCGATAATGCAAATGTTGTTGCAATATCGGCAGTAGGTGGTCTTAGTCCAATTAATCCTGTTAAGTTTGCTAACAAAATGAATAAAAACATAGGACCATAAAACATTGCAAATTTCTTGTGTTTCTCACCCATTGTACTTACTGTGAAGTTACCAAAAGTCTCAACTAATAGTTCTACTATATTTTGAAACTTTGACTCTGGAACATCCTTAAAGTTTTTAAGTTTTACTCGAACAATAATTGCAAGTATTGTAAGTGCGGCCATTACGAGTAATGTATTTATATGAGTAGTTGTAAGCCCATATATCTGTCCATCAACCTCAAAAAGTGGTATGACCGTGTGAATACCAAAATCTAAATTATCCACCTACTCACTCTCCTTTCCATAAGAATATCTATGTGCAATAAGCTTATCGCTTATATTGCCGAAAATTATTTTTCTATTGTATACAACTGCGCATAGGCGCCCACTTTCATAGACACAAGTCCAAAGAATACACCTAATAAACTTATACCAGGTTCCATAGCTGCCACAAGTAGGACAACCCCTGTAAGTAGGTATCTTATCATATAATGTCTTTGTGTGTAAACCTTGGCTTTAGCCTCTTGCATACTTACAGCTTTAGTGAAAGTACTCTCCATCAACTTTAGCTTCAAAAGAGAAATGGCAAGTCCAAACAAAATACCTGTTGTCCATCCGATTACATTGTCTGTAAGAAAAATACCAATGATGTATACAAGTACTGTAAATGCAATCATAACTACAGCCATAAAGTTCTGTTTAATAAAGGCCTTATTCATCTTTTTCACCCTTCTTTTGTTCCTTAAGAACGATATAAAATAAATTTCTAAAAGCTGCTCCTACACCTAATAATATAAATATTACCAGCCATAGTGGCTCTTTACCTGTTAGTTTATCTAGGAATATGCCTACAAATACACATCCAAAGATAGGCACAAGCATAGATATTGCAACTTGATTAAGTAATCCTAACGCAGGTACCCAGCTTCTCTTACTCATATCGGCATCTCCCTAAGCTTTATTTATAGATATAATCAGCTACGCGCTCATCTGTATATTCAAAATGGTAACGTATAGCTTCTGCAATTCTTTCTGATGCATGACCATCTCCAAATGGATTTTTGGCCTGCGCCATCTCTGCATATAGCTTATCATCCACAAGAAGTTCCTTTGTCATACTATAAATCTTTTTAGCATCTGTTCCTGCAAGTTTTAATGTACCAGCTTCTATACCTTCTGGTCTCTCTGTTACATTTCTAAGTACTAATACTGGTTTGCCAAGTGATGGTACTTCTTCTTGAAGACCACCTGAATCAGTAAGTACTAAGTAGGAACGTTTCATAAGGTTGTGCATATCATTAATGTCTAATGGTTCTATTAAATGCACTCTATCTAAGTCACCTAGTATTTCATAGACAACGTCTCTAACTGCTGGATTCTTATGCACTGCATAAACAATTTCTACTTCATTGAACTCACTTACAATATCTCTTACTGCCATACAAATATTACGTAATGGCTCTCCTAAGTTTTCTCTTCTATGAGCTGTCATTGTAATAACTCTTCTTGAGTCATAATCTATTTTATTTAGTTCGTCTATTGTAAAGGTGTAATTTTCTTTAATAGTTGTCTTAAGTGCGTCAATAACAGTATTCCCCGTTACGAAGATATCTTTCTCCTCTACCGCTTCTCTTAATAAGTTTCCTTTAGCAAGTGGTGTAGGTGAAAAATGTAAGTTAGCAAGTGAACCTGTAAGCTTTCTATTCATCTCTTCCGGGAACGGTTCATATCTATTATATGTACGAAGCCCCGCTTCTACATGCCCAACTGGTATCTGCTTATAAAAAGCTGCAAGAGCTGCTACGAAAGATGTTGTTGTATCGCCATGTACAAGAACCATATCTGGTTTTGCTTCATCTAATACACTTTCTAAACCTTCTAGTACTCTTGTTGTAATACCAGTTAGCGTCTGTCTTTGTTTCATGATATCTAAGTCATAATCTGGTTTAATCTTAAATATATCTAATACTTGATCTAGCATTTCTCTATGTTGGGCTGTAACACACACTATACTTTCAATATCCGCTGTGTTTTCTAGTACCTTTACTAAAGGTCCCATTTTTATAGCTTCTGGTCTTGTTCCAAAAACACTCATAACGCGTATTTTTTTTCCCATTTTCAGTTCTCTCCCTTTCACTTACTTACCTATATATTATTTTGTATATTCTAGCTATATATTATGTGTAGATTATGAAAATCTCTATTCTTAATTAAATAAACTCATGGTTTTTAGTATATCATATTTCTTCTAAATTTTGTCTAGTTTTTTTGTAAGTAAAAACACTTCTCAGTAAATAAGTATAGCAGTAATGCACAATTAAAACTTAACTTTCATCTCACTTTATGAAACTTCATCCTATATCACTCTATATATTTTTTTGTATATTTCCCTGTATGTTTTACTTATCTATTGTATTGCCCCTACTTGAAACCCTTAAATCTTCTTGTTTCTTCATCTTTTTTATATTTTTTCTATCTATCTAACTTATTTTTTTAATTTATACTTTATAGTTATCCACATATATATTGATGTAAAATTAAAAATATTCCTTTGGCATTATTTTCTATGTATGCTTTGTGATATACAAAAAAATAGTAGGTTTTTTACCTACTATTTTTCATAGAATTCACCATATTTTCTAAATCTATCATATCTTTTTTCTAGTAATATAGAAGTTTCTTCTTTGACTAATTCATCCAATTGACTAATAATATACTGTTTCAAGTACTGAGCTGCATCCTCAGGTGCTTTATGTGCACCACCTAATGGTTCTCCTACTATATCATCGATTATACTATACTCTAGCAGATCTTTGGCCGTAATCTTCATTACACTGGCTGCATCTTCTGCCTTACTACTATCTTTCCATAATATACTAGCAAATCCCTCTGGTGATAAAATAGAGTAGGTCGTATTCTCCTGCATGAAAACTTTGTCCGCTACACCCAGTGCCAAAGCGCCACCACTTCCACCTTCACCTATAACTCCAGCTATAACAGGCGTCTTTAGCCTAGACATCTCTAACAAGTTTCTAGCTATAGCTTCTCCTTGACCTCTCTCCTCTGCGCCTAATCCGCAGTAAGCTCCTGGCGTATCAATCAAACAGATGACAGGTCTACCAAACTTCTCAGCCTGCTTCATCAGTCTAAGTGCTTTTCTATACCCTTCTGGATGAGGCATCCCGAAGTTACTCTCTATATTCTCTTTAGCATTTTTGCCTTTATTCTGAGCAATGATAGTGACTATGTGATGCCCTATTCTCCCTACTCCACCAATAATAGCCTTATCATCTTTAAAGCTTCTATCTCCATGTAATTCAATAAAATCTTCTACCATGTGTTCTATATAGAATTGACTCCTAGGTCTATCTATCATACGTGCAATTTGAACTTTGTCCCACGGCGTATACATAGTTGCTGCTTTTTGTTCCATTTTAAAGGCTACTTGTTTTAGATTTTCAATCTGCTCCGTGATCTCAGGGGTTTCTTCTAAGGCACTTAGTTCTTCAATCGTTTTATTTAACTGCTCTATGCGTCTTGTAATCTCTTTCATTTTGCCCCCTCCTTATCATGAAACATTAATAAATTACCCAAAGTAACTTTCATACTTTTTCTATTTACAATGGCATCTATCATACCATGTTCTAATAAAAACTCTGCTTTTTGGAAGCCTTGTGGTAACTTTTGTTTGATTGTTTGCTCTATAACCCTAGGCCCTGCAAATCCAACTAGTGCATTAGGCTCTGCAAGTATAATATCACCAAGCATTGCAAAACTAGCAGTTACTCCACCAGTAGTTGGATTAGTAAGTACACTGATATACAGTAACCCTTTTTCATCATGTCTAGCCAAAGCTGCACTCGTCTTTGCCATTTGCATAAGAGAAAGTATCCCCTCTTGCATTCTAGCTCCTCCAGATGCAGAGAAAATGATAATCGGCAGATTATGACCTGTAGCGTATTCAATAGCTCTAGTAATCTTCTCACCAACTACTGAACCCATACTTCCCATCATAAATCTCGAGTCCATGACCACCACCACTGTCTGATAGCCACTTATCTTACCTTTTCCTGTAATAACGGCTTCCTGCGCATCAGTCTTTTTGCTATACTCTTCTACTTTTTGCTCATATCCTTCAAATTCTAACGGATTAACTGTAGTCATGTTTTTATCAAATTCTTCAAAAGTATTAGGATCTATAAGCTTTATTAATCTACTCTTAGGTGAGATGGATAGATGCCCATCGCACTGCATACATACCCCATGATTAGCTATCAAATCTATCACGTATAAGTTGTTTTTACAATGTGGACATTTCGTATACATACCTTGTGGAATTTCAGTTTTTACATTAGAGGTTTTGGTTTTTGCATATTTTTTTTGTCTATTAATCAACGTTTGAAACATATGACCTACGCCTCTCTTTCACTTAGTATATACTCTAAATTTTGTTCTATAAAAGTTGTATCAAAATATCCTTCTTCAAATTCTGGTGTATGAATAAGATCAAATTGAAACTCTATATTTGTATCTATTCCTTCTACAACGGTTTCAGCAAGTGCTCTTTTCATAATTTTAATAGCTTCTTTTCTTGTATCTCCATAAGCTATAATTTTAGCAATCATAGAATCATACGTTGGAGGAATACTATATCCAGAGTAAACGCTAGTCTCAACTCTTATACCGCGTCCTCCTGGAAGATGAAGCCCTGTAATAGTCCCTGCACACGGTCTAAATCCTGCTTTTGGATTTTCTGCATTGATACGACACTCTATTGCATGACCCTTAAACTTTATATCATCATTAGTAAATGCTAATTTTTTTCCAGATGCTATTTTTAGTTGTTCTTTAATAAGGTCTACGCCTGTTATCATCTCAGTTACAGGATGCTCTACTTGAATACGCGTATTCATCTCTATAAAGTAGAAAGTCCTATCTTTATCTAAGATGAACTCTATGGTTCCAGCATTTTCATAGTTAACTGCCTTTGCAGCTTCTATAGCCGCTTCACCCATTCTTCTTCTAAGTGGTGCGGATATACAAGGTGAAGGTGCCTCTTCAATAACCTTTTGGTGTCTTCTTTGCATAGAACAATCTCTTTCTCCTAGATGTACGATATTGCCGTACTTATCTCCTAGAATCTGAAACTCAATATGTCTTGGTTCTTCTATATATTTTTCCATATACATACTACCATCGCCAAAAGCTGTTAGTGCTTCAGAGCTCGCGGTAAGATAAGCTTGTTCTAGCTCCTCTTCTTTCCATACGATACGCATACCACGCCCACCGCCACCTGCTGAAGCTTTAACCATTACAGGATACTTGATTTTTCTAGCTAGGATTTTCGCACTTTCTACGTCTTCTATCACGCCATCAGATCCTGGCACGACAGGTACCCCAGCCTTAATCATCACTTCACGCGCTTTAGACTTATCACCCATTAACTCTATCATTTCAGCCGTGGGTCCTATAAAAGCAATCCCACACTCATTACATATACGCGCAAACTTTGCATTTTCAGATAAGAATCCAAACCCTGGATGGATAGCATCTGCCCCTGTTCCTATGGCTGCACTAATGATATTTTCTATGTTAAGATAACTGTCTTTCGGAAGTGCTTTTCCTATGCATACTGCTTCATCTGCAAGTTTAACGTGCAAAGAATCTTTATCAGCTATAGAGTATACTGCTACAGTTTGTATACCCATTTCTATACATGCACGAATAATACGTACTGCTATTTCACCTCTATTAGCAATTAAAACTTTGTTAAACACATCTTCACCTCCTTATTATCCTATAGCAAACATAAGCTCTGCTTTTGCAGCCACTTTACCATCTACAGTAGCAATTGCTTCTCCTACTCCTATAGGTCCTCTTTGTTTGATAATACGACACTCTAATTTAAGCACATCACCTGGTACTACTTTTTGTCTGAATTTAGCCTCTTTGATACCACCAAAGAATGCTACTTTTCCTTTTAATTCTTCTTGGGATAAAAGAGCAATAGCGCCTACTTGCGCAAGTGCTTCTATAATAAGTACTCCTGGCATAACAGGGAGCCCTGGGAAATGACCTTGGAAGAATGGCTCGTTAATCGTTACATTCTTATACCCAGTGCATCCCTGACCATCTTCATGAATTTCCGCTTTATCTACCAATAAGAAAGGATATCTATGTGGAATGATTTCCATAATTTCTTGTGTTGTTAACATATGCATCTGCCCCCTAATTATTGAATTACAAATAATGGTTGATTGTACTCTACCATTGATTCGCTTTCTACAAGGATATCTGTAATCACACCATCAGCATCCGCTTCTACTTCATTCATAAGTTTCATGGCTTCAATGATACACACTATATCTCCCTTTTTAACTTTAGAACCAATTTTTACAAATGGTTCTTGTCCTGGGCTACTAGATGGATAGAATGTTCCTACTAACGGCGCTGTTACCTCATGCCCTCTTATTTGATTACTACTTTCAGTATTAATATTTACTTCTGTTGTAGCTGATTGCATATTAGCAACTAGAGGCGCTGTCATTTGAACTGGGCTACTTGCATAAGCTATTTCTTTTTCACGCCCAAGTTCTAGCTCGAATCCCTCTACGTTTAATTTAAGTTTAGTAAGGTCAGAATCTTTAAATTCACCGATTAATTCTTTGATTAAATCTATATTCATTTAAGCCTCTCCTCTCCACTTTTTAAGTAAGATCGTTCCGTTATGACCACCAAATCCTAATGAGTTACTCATAGCATATTCAATGTCTACTTCTCTTCCTTCATTAGGAATACAATCTAAATCACAGTCTTCATCTGGCACCTTATAACCTATTGTAGCTGGTAAGAATCCATCTTCTAAAGCTTTGGCTATTGCAATGGTTTCTACTGCTCCGGCAGCTCCTAAAAGATGTCCTGTCATAGATTTAGTAGAGCTAACTGCTACTTTTGTCTCTTCACCAAATACTTTTTTGATAGCTATGGTCTCAAACTTGTCATTGTAACTTGTACTTGTACCATGGGCATTGATATAACCTACTTCTTCAGGTTTAATACCTGCTTCATCTATAGCTAATTGCATTGCACGCGCTGCACCTTCTCCATCTGGTGATGGTGAAGTAATATGGTAAGCATCACCTGTTGCACCATAACCTACAACCTCGGCTATAATATGAGCTCCTCTTTTTGTCGCATGCTCAAGTGTTTCCATAACGACTACACCTGCGCCTTCTCCCATGACAAATCCATTTCTTTCTTTATCAAAAGGAATAGAAGCTCTCTTTGGATCGCTAGACTTACTAAGTGCTGTAAGGGCTTGGAATCCTGCAATACTTACTGGTGTTATAGCAGCTTCTGAACCTCCAGCAAAAATCACATCATTTTCTCCTGCTTTAAGTGCCTTAAAAGCATCTCCTATACAATGAGTTGCTGAAGCGCAAGCTGTAACAATCGTTGTACATATTCCTTTTGCACCTGTATAGATAGCAACATTTCCTGCTGCCATATTTGTAATAGCCATTGGGATAAAGAATGGTGATACTCTTTTTGGTCCACGCTCATTAAGTGTCACTACCGCTTGTTCAATTGTTGAAATCCCACCGATTCCTGAACCGATAATGGTTCCCACTCTTGTTGTATCTTCATTTGCCATATCAAGACCCGCATCTGCCATAGCCTCTTTGGCTGCATAGATTGCAAATTGAGAGAATTTATCCAATCTTCTTAGTTCTTTTTTCTCTATATGTTTACTCGCATCAAAGTTTTTAACCTCTCCTGCTAATGTTACATCATATCCTTCTGTTAATTCAAAGTTAGTAATAGTATCTATACCGCATACACCGGCTTTCATATTATTCCAAAACTCTTCTTTGCTATTTCCAATAGGCGATACTACTCCTACACCTGTAATAACGACTCTTTGACTCATATCTAATCCTCCTAAGGAAAATGGACTACATCGCCATTCCACCATCTACTTTAATTACTTCTCCCGTTACATAACTTGAAAGGTCACTTGCTAAGAATAATGCTACATTAGCTACTTCTTTAGTCTGACCAAATCTATTAAATGGAATATTTTTCATTACGTTATCTTTAATAGTGTCTGCTAATTTATCTGTCATATCAGACATGATAAATCCTGGTGCAATCGCATTAATTCTTAGATTCTTTGAAGCAAATTCACGTGCCGCTGATTTGGTAAATCCAATAACTCCAGCTTTTGAAGCTGCGTAGTTACATTGACCAATATTTCCTGTAATACCTACTACAGATGTCATATTGATAATACTTCCACCAGATCTCATCATGATTCTTGACGCGTGTTTTGTACAATTGAAAACGCCTTTTAAATTCACATCTACTACTGACTCAAATTCATTTTCAGTCATACGAATAAGCAGCATATCTTTTGTAATTCCTGCGTTATTTACTAATATATCTAATTTCCCAAAAGCTTTGATTGTTTCATCTACTAAATGCTTTGCTGCATCAAAGTTTGAAATATCTGCTTCAATAGCAATAGCTTCCCCACCCATTGCTTTAATTTCATCTACCACTAATTGCGCTTTCGCTGTGGAGCGCTCAAATGGATAATTCACAACTACCTTAGCTCCATTTTGTGCATACGTTAAGGCTATTTCTTTGCCTATTCCATTACTACTTCCTGTTACTATCGCTACTTTATCCTTTAACATGATATCCTCCTAGCTCACTTAACACTTTATTAAGTGATTCACTATCTTCTATATTAAATACTTTTACGTCTTTTGAAATCTTAGTCATAAAGCCACATAGAGTCTTTTTCACACCTATTTCTATAAATGTATCAAATCCTTCTGAAATAAGATGCTCGATACTTTCTCTAAATCTTACACCATTCACTATTTGTAGTGGAATATTCTCTACTACTTCAGCTTTGTTCATGTATCTTGCTGTAACATTACTTATAACTTTAGTTGTTGGTTCATTAAAGTTAAATCTACTAAGTTCAGCAGCTAACTGATCTGCTGCCGCTTGCATAAGCGGACTATGGAATGCTCCACTCACATTAAGTGGCATAACTCTTCTTGCTCCTTTTGCTTTCAGTAAAGGGGTCGCTTTTTCTATGGCTACTTTTTCTCCCGAAATGACAACTTGCCCTGGGCAATTGTCGTTGGCTAGTGTTATGATATGTCCTTCTTGTCTTACCTTCTCACATACTTCTTGTATATCTTCATTTGTAAGACCTATTACGGCAGCCATACCGCCTTCACTTTTGCCTGCACATGCTTCCATGTAACAAGCTCTTTTTTCTACTAATTTTAAAGCCTCTTCAAAAGTTAACACACCACTTGCAACAAGTGCGCTATACTCTCCTAAGCTAAATCCAAGAACTGCTTCAGGCACAATCCCTTGCGCCTTGGCAGCATTAAAGGCAGCTATACTTGTGGTGAAAAGTGCTCCTTGCGTATAACGAGTTTGATTTATAATGGCGTTTTGATCTGTAAAGCATACTTCTTTCACATCCCAGTCTAATACCTCTGATGCCTTATCAAATATTGCTTTACTCTCTAAATAATGTTCATATAAGTCCTTGCCCATGCCTGCATATTGCACACCTTGACCTGAAAATAAAAATGCTACTTTCACTTTTCCCACCTACCTATTTTCTTGTTAAAATATTTTTACATTAATTAGTTTGACTTTCAAAGTTTACTTTAGCCGAAGCTGTTCCCATGAGGTTTGTAAGCTCACTTACTAGTTCTTCTATAATTTCTTTTGCTGTTTGTTCTTTAGTAATCATTCCTGCGATTTGCCCAGACATTACTGTCCCGTTGACTACGTCACCTTCTACAACCGCAAGTCTTAGTGCTCCTATACCTCTTGCTTCTAACTCTTCTACAGATGCGCCACTTTTTTCCATCTTATCAAGTTCACGTGTGAATTTATTACGAAGACCCCTTACAGGATGCCCCGTACTCCTACCCGTTACTACTGCATCAATATCACTTGCTTTAATTACTCTTGCTTTGTAACTTTCATGTACTTGACACTCTTTAGCTACCAAGAATCTCGTACCGATTTGAATACCTTCTGCACCCAACATAAGTGCTGCAGCAAATCCTCTACCATCACCAATTCCACCAGCTGCTATAACTGGAACCTCTACAGCATCTACAACTTGCGGTGTAAGTACCATCGTTGTAAGCTCGCCAACATGACCACCAGCTTCACAACCTTCTACAATCACTGCATCCGCCCCACCTTTAGCCATTCTTCTAGCTATAGCTACTGATGGTACGACTGGAATCACCTTAATATTATTTTGTTGCCATATATCCATGTATTTCCCTGGGTTACCTGCACCTGTTGTAACAATTGTCACCCCTTCTTCGACAACTATCTGTGCTACTTCCTCTACAAAAGGACTTAGTAACATGATATTGACTCCAAAAGGCTTGTTAGTAAGCGCTTTACACGCTCTAATCTCTTGTCTTAACCAATCTGCTGGTGCATTACCTGCTGCTATAATCCCAAGACCTCCAGCCTCAGATACAGCGGCAGCTATGGCGTGATTTGCAACCCACGCCATGCCCCCCTGAAAAATAGGATATTGAATATTTAGCATTTCACAAATACGATTCATAATCAATCTCCTTTATCCTATTAACTATTTTCTATCTTCTATATATTTAACAGCGTCTCCAACTGTTTTGATACTTTCTACATCTTCATTTGAAATAGCTACTCCGAATTCATCTTCAAGAGCCATTACGATTTCGAATAAATCTAATGAATCTGCTTCTAAGTCTTCTTTAAAGCTTGCTGTAAGTACAACCTGAGCTGCATCTACACCTAATTTGTCTGCTACGATTTCTTGTAATTTTTCTAATACCATTTTTAATTCCTCCTAAATTTAATTACCTTTTTATTTTGTTTAATCTATATATCTTAAAGGTCTAAACCTGTTAAGAGCTCTACCACTCGAGAAGCATACTTCCCCAAGTAAGTCCACCACCAAACCCGCATAAAACAACTTTATCACCAGGTTTTAAAAATTCCTTTGCTTCACTTAAAGCGATAGGAATAGTAGCGGCAGATGTGTTGCCGTAGTTTGCTAAGTTCTTGAAGAATTTAGTACTATCTACTCCAATTTTCTTGGCTACACTATCCATAATTCTTTCATTGGCTTGATGAAGTATAAACATATCTACATCCTGCATACCAACACCAGTACCCTCTAATACCTTTTCAATACTACTAGGCACTACATGTGTTGCAAATTTATAAACTGCTCTACCATCCATATACATATGCCCAAGTTCTGTATCATCTTTAAAATATGGATTATTAAGCTTTCTTCCTGATAAAGTTAAGGCATTCCCAGAAGCTCCATCACTCTCACTATAAATATTAATTATGTTGTTTTTATGAGTTTTTTGGTATACTGCCGCTCCTGCCCCGTCGCCAAATAGTACACACGTCGCTCTGTCTTCCCAATTTACAACCTTGCTCAGTACTTCTGCTCCTATAATAAGGGCTGTTTCACTTCTACCTAATTTGATAGCATCTGCAGCGACCATAGAAGCATATAAGAACCCACTACACGCTGCAGTAATATCAAATGCTGTTGCATGAGTCGCACCTATAGCTTCTTGCACTAGGCAAGCTGTACTTGGCATAACACTATCAGGTGTAATAGTCGCAACGATAATAAGATCTATAGTTTCAGGATCAATGCCCCCATCTAGCATAGCAGCTTTTGCAGCCTCAATAGCTAACTGAGTTGTTGTCTCTCCCTTAGATAAATATCTAGTACTAATACCTGTTCTACTTTTTATCCATTCGTCTGTTGTATCTACTACCTTGGACAAATCATCATTGGTTACCCTATTACTTGGTAAAGCCTTGCCTGTTCCAACAATTTTTACTCCATTCATCTGTATCACTCCTTTTTCGGATTTTTAGTAAGGTGATACTTCTCCTTAAAGAATCCGCTTACTCTGGTAAGTGATGCTATCAAGATTTCATGATCTTCATTTGAGAGTTCTTCTATCATATACTCAACCATTTCATTGTGGAAAGATTCATGAATACGATAAGCCAGCTTTCCTCTACGTGTTAATTCTATCTCTACAAATCTTCGATCTTCTTTAGATCTATCTCTTGTTACATATTCTTTTTTCACTAACCTATTAATAGAAGTTGTGAGTGTTCCTACTGTAACGCCTACTTGATCCGCTACATCTGTCATCGTTCTAGAACCAAGTCCTATAGTTTCAATAACATGCATCTCTGTAATAGATAAGTCTTTAAAAGGACCTGATTGTAAAGCTACTTTCTCAATAGTTAAAATTTCATTAAATAGCTCTACCAATAACTCATTGACTATTTTTACCGTGCTTTGCAATTGAAATCTCCTCCACCATCTGTTCTTCGCAAAATACTTTGTATATCAAATTATTTTATACTCAAAGTATACAAGCCAAAAAAAATATTGTCAAGAGCTTATTTAGGTAGACTTTTCTAAACTCTTGGCAATACTTTATTCAGGAGGTGTTATTTATATGCTTAAAACTCTTACTTGCTCAGGCAGTGCTAACTTAAAATCAAAACTCACTTTAGTATATATCTTAAATGCTATCGATATTGTCTTTACTTTTGGTTTACTAAAGACCGGTCTCTTTTATGAAGCTAATGTACTTATGTCTTCTATTGTAGAAAGTGCTTTCCTCAGTATTTTTGTAAAGCTCCTTCTCCCCGCGGTGCTTATTATTTACATCCTTTTTAGACTTGATGATAACAGACAACCCAATCTAAGAACTTGCAACTTTTTCATCTGTCTAGTTCTCTTTATGTATATGATTATCGATTTCTTACACCTATTTTTTACTTTTAGTTGCTTAATTCTTTTATAAATATTTTTTTCTCTTCCTTTATATTCATTTTACTTTTCTCTATTTTTTTATTATTATATATAAGGAACTAGATTTAACTTCAAAAGGAGATAGATAATGAGTATATTAAATGTAAAAGATGTCACTCACGGGTTTGGATCTCGTAGTATATTAGAAAATGTATCATTTAGATTATTAAAAGGGGAACACGTTGCTCTTGTAGGAGCAAATGGTGAAGGTAAATCCACTTTCTTAAATATTATTACAGGCAAGCTTATGCCAGATGAAGGTATTGTTGAATGGTCTAACCGCGTAACTGTTGGTTACCTCGATCAGCACTCTGCACTTGCACCTGGTACAAGCATTCGCGATAATCTTCGCCTTGCTTTTGATGACTTATTTAGCTTAGAACAAGAAATGTTAGCTGCCTATGACAAAATGGGCGAAGCTTCTGATGATGAAGTAACTAAACTTATGGAGGATGCTGCAGATATCCAAAATATCCTTGATAATAGTGGTTTCTATATATTAGACTCTAAAATCGATGAAGTTTCACAAGGTTTAGGCCTTAGCGAAATCGGTTTAGACAAAAAAGTTGATGAGCTTAGTGGCGGTCAACGTACTAAAGTTCTTCTTACTAAATTACTTCTTCAAAACCCTAGTATCCTGATACTCGATGAGCCTACTAACTACTTAGATGTAAACCACATCGAATGGCTTAAGAGATATCTACAAAACTACGAAAATGCCTTTATGTTAGTATCACATGATGTGCCATTTATCAATGAAGTATGCAACCTTATCTATCATGTTGAAAACTCAGAGTTAACACGCTATGTAGGAAACTATGATGAATTCGTAAGACTTAACGAACTTAAAAAACGTCAACAAGAAAAAGCTTATGAAAAACAACAAAAAGAAATTGATAGACTTGAAGATTTCATTGCTCGTAACAAGGCACGTGTTGCTACAACAGGCATGGCAAAAAGCCGTATGAAACAACTTGACAAAATGGAAATTGTTGATAAACCTCGTGAAAAAATCAAACCTATATTTAACTTCAGGTACTCAAAAGCACCTAGTCGCTTCCTTATTGAAGCAACAGATCTTATTATCGGATATGATGAGCCACTTACAACAGCGCTTAACTTCAAAATTGAGCGTGGTAAAAAAATCGCTATTTGCGGTGTTAACGGACTTGGTAAATCAACACTCTTAAAAACTCTACTCGGTATATTAAAACCCATCGAAGGAAATATCGAGTTTGGTGAAAACTTAGATTATGGTTATTTCGCCCAAGAGGATTCTAGAGATAACTTCACTACTGCTCTTGATGAGCTATGGAATGATTATCCATCTATGACCAACCATGAAGTACGTACTGAGCTTGCAAGATGTGGTTTAACAACAGAACACATCACAAGCCCAATGAAAGTTCTTTCTGGTGGAGAAAATGCAAAAGTAAGACTTGCTAAGATCTTCCACCAAGATCTGAACTTACTTGTACTCGATGAGCCTACAAACCATTTAGACGTAGAAGCGAAAGATGAGCTTGAAAAAGCTATTCGTGAATTCCCAGGAACTGTAGTTCTTGTATGTCATGAACCTTACTTCTACGAAACCTTTATAACCGATGTTTGGAACGTAGAAGATTGGACAACTAAGGTTATCTAATTTATACGCTTAAACGAAAAAAAGCCAGACACTCTCCCGAAGGACAGAGTCTGGCTTTTTGTTACCTTGAAAAGTGTTCCTTCCCCCTTGCATATAAGGTTC
Organism: Cellulosilyticaceae bacterium; assembly: GCA_036655715.1. Lineage (GTDB taxonomy): Bacteria > Bacillota > Clostridia > Lachnospirales > Cellulosilyticaceae > JAVVPO01. Next base: position 33,223 of record JAVVPO010000017.1, read on the forward strand.
ACTCTTCAAGGTAAGTGTAGCTTAGTGATAAGATTCCTTAACATTGGAGATCATAGGCTAGGTTCGGCTCCGGTGATAGGCTCTAGAGGTGATGGATGTTTATATAGCTCATCATGACTCATTGCATGTGGGGGCATCAAAAATGCATCTGTGACTTAGGCGTATGACAGGCAGCGTAAGCTGCATAGGACTTCTGCAGGTAAGTTATCTTATTCTATTATGACTTATAGTTTGGCTACACACAGACTATAAGGGGATGATTCTTATCTAGTTACTTACCTTTCATCACACCAAGGGGGTAATGCAATAATCGGCTTATTGACTAGATAGGAATCATATGAGTAAAGGTACTTACCACTAACCGGTGTAGGTAATTACCTTTACACCTCTACATATACCTCGAGGTTATAAAAGTCTTCACTTTTTTGAAAAATTTTTATACGGGGTTGTGAATGTCATAGTTTATAGACAAGTCTTTTATTGAAGTAGTTTATTGATTGTAGTCTACTGATAATGGAAATTCACTTTTGTGATTTGTAGAAATCGATTAGGTGGATTTAGAGATAGTGAGATGATTTATATGTGTAGAGAATAGGAAAAGTCTCACTAACTATGGGCATTGCTTAAAAAATTATTTTTTCTTGTATGAATGATAAATCATGATTACCGTCTGTATAAACCAAAGAATTCCTACAGGTAAACAAATAATAGGACTGACCTCTAACGTCATAATCAGTAAGAAGCAAATCACAAACACAGTCACGTATACTGCTACCATGCCACTCATCGTTTTAAAACTTGCTTTTCCTACTTCAATCTTTTCGCATTCATCTAATTTATCGAAATAATCTTTTCTGAAGCCTGGGCTCACTGGATCTGCATTAAGCTCAGGTCTTACTTTCTTTGCAAGTGAGATATTTGCTACCTCTCCCATAAAGGCAAGTACCACGTTTCCCATAAATAACATAAAATGTATAGATGTTAAATCATTTAGTAGATTCACACCAAAAGCTGTAAAGTTGAGAATTGCACACACTGTAGAAAAAGTCATCACAATGCTCATTTTATTTTCATTACGATCAAATAAAGAACCTTCCTCATTGCTATATCCATCTTTTTTAAATAGACTATTAAAATAAAAATATCCCATTATGCCAACAACGCCACATCCTAATGCAATCCAAAACAGATTTGGTGCAAACTGATTAAATGCCGCTTTAATAGCTGTTGGTTCACTAACACGCAGTATAATTTGCATACCAGCACCTAACACCCCACCGCCTAAACCACAAAGTGCCATCACCACTAAACCTTTTATCCATTTATAATCTCTCATACTTATTCCTCCTCCCAACTAAATAAATCTTCAACTGTCTTCCCGAAAATCTGTGCAATACGTAGTGCCAATACGACCGATGGATGATAATCTCCACGTTCAATACTACTCACGGTTTGCCTCGATACACCACACAGCTTACCAAGCTCCGTCTGGCTAATCCGCTGCTCTTCACGATACATTTTTACACGATTAAATAATGGCATAACCCACCTCCTATTGACAATTATTCTTGTCATATTTACATTATAATCATGACAACTATTCTTGTCAATGACAATTTAACTTGTCAATTTCCTCAATATTTATATTACAAATATATCTAATGTTTATACTCTACAAAAGAACACTTTATAAAATCAAACTAAATGGAGGCACTTTATGTCAAACACAACAAAAAGATTAGATGAAATATTACTATATAACGAGCAATTTGTTCAAGACAAAAAATATGAAACTTATACAACCACCTCACATCCCACTAAAAAGATAGTAATCTTATCCTGTATGGACACAAGACTTACAGAGCTGCTACCTAAGGCAATGAATATTAATAATGGTGATGCCAAAATAATTAAGAATGCTGGTGCCACTGTAATGCACCCCTTCGGAAGTATTATTCGTAGTATCATCGTAGCTATTTACGAATTCAATGTAGAAGATGTTATTGTTGTTGGTCACCACGGGTGTGGTATGAGCAATTTAGATACAAATAGTATCATGAATAAAATAATGGCTAGAGGTGTGTCTCAAGAAACCCTATCTACTTTATACAACTCAGGCATAGATATCGAAAAGTGGTTACACGGCTTTGAATCAGTTCATGATGCAATCAAAGAAAG
>JAVVPO010000018.1:0-14578 GCA_036655715.1 Cellulosilyticaceae bacterium
CACCTGCATACCTTGAAGTAATCATTTTCATTTCCCCTTTCAATAGATAAAAACATAAAATTGTCTCTAGATAAAACATGATTATATCTTAAGCATACTTTAGATAATCAATATTTATCTACATTTGCACTATATGCTTTTCCAGTCTTTTTTGTTACTCTTCCTTGAGATTTAAGCTTTTATCACTTCCTTCCTGTTGCCTAAAATTTAAAACAGCAACAAAAAGCCTTACAGATTTCTGTAAGGCTTTTTGTTATTTACTTATTAGCCATTAACACTAGTTATTTCACATACTGAGTAAACAGTTAAATCTCCGTTAGTATTTTCTACTACAACTACACCATTTCCTACACTATCTACTTGACCATCAAGATCTTCCACCACTGGTGAAAGAACTGGTACAGCAGTGGTAGAAATATCAGCTATTACCGCTTCTGGTAGTGTTACTGGTACTGCTAAAGTTAATGCTGGAAGAGTTGTTGTACTTATTCCCACTCTGTTAACAACTAATGTAGTTAATACATTGGTTACTGCATTGAAAGCTACTGAACCTGTACCTGTCACATTACTAACACTAATGGTTGAGGTGTTGATGCCATTAAGGACTACAGCCGTACCTGGAGTTCCTACTACATTGTTAATAACTCCTGGTATAACACTTGTTACGACTCCACCCGCTACTGTTGTAACGTTAATACTATTAACAGGTGTTGCATTGGTAATATTTAAAGCAGCTACCATGCCTACTGGTGTGGTTGTCACTGCACTTAAAGCTGTTCCTGGCACTGTTACTATGCTTCCTACTGCTGTAGCTGGTACTTTAGTAATCGTCGTTACAACTGATGTAGGTACTGTTGCTACACCACCTATTGCTGTTACTGGTACAGTTGTTACGCTATTTACTGCTGTTCCTGCTACTGTTGCTACACTTCCTACCACTCCTGTAGGTACTGTTACTATCGTACCTACAACATTGACTGGTATTGGCACTATACTTGCAATAGGCGTTGCTGTTACTGTTGATACGCTACCTACTACATTAGCCGTTGTTGGTGCATTAAAGCCTGTAACTACTGTATTTAATGCTATAGGAGCTGTTGGACCTGTTATTTGAAGGAAGTTTGCTGGTGCGCCTAATTGTGCAACAGAAATACTTGGTCCTATTGATACAGTTGATGGATTAGCAATTGATCCTACATGTACAGGGTACTGTACCCCATTTACAGTTACATAAAGATCTCCAACTTGTGTAGCATTTACTAGTGTTACAGTTGCTACTGGCACTGCATTTACCGCAAAACCATTTATTCCTGTAAGTGCTCCTGGCGCAATTGTTGGGTTAATAGCTGTTATAACTGCTGTTGGAGTTGTTGCTACACTTCCTACTACATTAACAGGTGTTGTGGTTACACTCTGAATTACACTTGTAGGTAGTGTTACAAGGCTTCCTACTACGCCAACATTTGTTGTCGTTACACTTCCTACTAATGTAACTGGTGTTGTTGCTACATTTCCTATTGCTGTCACTGGTACTGTTGTCAAACTTCCTACTACGTTATTTGAAGTAGGTGTAATATCTCCTAATACACCTACTGGTGTACTATTTACTGCGCTAACCAATGTAACTGGTACTGTTGCTACACTTCCTACTGCTGTGCCTGCTACTGTTGCTACACTTCCTACTACATTAATAGGTGTCGTCGCTACAGCAGTTACAATACCTGTTCCTGGTGTTACAACCCCTACACTTCCTACCACAGCTGTAGGTGCTACACTTACAGGTCCACTTACCACAGTAGTTGTTGGGGCTACACCTGTTACAACAGTATTAGTCACTACATTGACAGCATTAATAGCTGTAACTACATTTGTATCTACTTCATTTACTACTGGTATTACATTTTCATTTAATGTAGCTCCAGTAAGAAATGTATTAGATTGTGTTGTAATACCTACATCACCTACCACATATTCATAGTCGATATGAGTAATCGAATTTACTGCTGAGATTTGTTCTTGTGATCCATTGTAACTTAGTGCGTCTACAGGGTTTCTACTACGAGATATTGCATTTTGCATCTCTCTTACACACTCTGTACAGCCTTCTTCTCTACAAACTTCCTCATATCCATAATCATCCCAATTACAAAACTGTGTAGTTACTTCTTTTAATCTTCTAGATAATACTTGTTTGAATCTAGGGTTAGTATTTTGACTAACTTGTATTTTAATTTTTGCTACATCACATAAAGAGATTACTAAATCTCCAGCTGTTAATGTACCTGGTTTAACTTTGGGAGGATTTTGAATCCCCTCTGAAAATAAAATGGTATAACTTTGCCCAGTCACAGTAGTTAATATAACAGAAACTCCAAATCCTGGAATATTGAATTCTTTGATACTTTGTTGTAAAGCTATTAATGTTTCATAAATACCTGTTGTGCCGCAACATCCGTTTACAGGTTTTGGTTCATAACTTGGCTGAGGTCTACCATGTTCACAGCAAGGATTGCAGCAATCTCTATATTCATAGCTCATAAGAACACCTCTCTTAGATAAAATGTATTTCTTTATATTTTATTCACTGGATTGCTTTAGGTGACAGATTTGTAAATAATTTTTTGGTTATTTAACAAGTTTTTTTAAATTTATCATATTATAGTAAAGATACTTTTTCTCTTAGGAGGATTGCTATGTCTACCTTAAGCGCTTGTCTTATCGCAAAAAATGAACAGCACACTATCGGAAATTGTCTTAAAAGCCTACAATCTATTGCCAATGAGATTATAGTGGTGGATACAGGTTCAACGGATGACACCATCCATATTGCCACCTCTTATGGTGCTAAAGTTATACGCACCGTATGGGAAGATGACTTTTCAAAAGCGAGAAATCTATCCCTAACTCAGGCCACACAAGACTGGATTTTGATTATAGACTGTGATGAAGTTATCCCGCAAAATCAAGTAGCCTTCTTCAAGGCTTTTTTGGACTTAGATACTTCCTTTCAAGCCTTTCAATTTAAAGTGCATAATTTGATAAAGGGTCAGATTAATTCTTCTGCTATTGTGCTTCGTTTGTTTCGGAACAATCCCCTCTTTCAATTTAGTGGTAAAATGCATGAACAAATTAGTCCTTCTATTCTCACTGCCTATGGACAAAACGCCATTGGCCTATTAGATTGTTACCTTGACCATTATGGTTACGATGACGATTTTGCCTCTCAACAGCAAAAAAGCGATAGAAATCTCTCTCTTCTTCTTCATTATAAAGAAGAAGAAAAAGATGGCTATTACTATTTTGTACTAGGTAATGAGTATTCTCGGTTACATCAGCTAGAAGAAGCTGCCAAATGCTATGCACTGAGTTTACAACATACTGACTATGAAAAACATCAAGATATTTACTATCCTTATCTCCTTATTAATCTAGCTAGTATCTATTATGCCTTTGGTGATTACGATAAATCGCTTAAGCTGTGTCATCAAGGTGAAATTCAGCTTCCTCATTTCCAAGACCTCTATATGACTACTGCACTATGTTATTATTCTATGGGTAAATTACATCTGGCAAAAGACTACTTACAGCGCTATATAGACTGTAAGGATTCGCCTCTTTTTTATCCTTCTCATCAATATGACGCTATCGATGCACCCCATTTTCTCGCTCTGTTTGATGCTTTTGTCATTCCACCTTTTCTCTATAGTGTTTTATTTGTAGAGGAGCTAACTCCCACGCTTTTTGAGATGGTCAAAAACCTTAATAATATCTCTTTTAAAGTCTTTGCTGTTGTCAAAGAAGAGCGTGCACCTCTCCTCTTAGAATCCTTAAATCATCTAACTAAGCTAGGCGTACAAATCCTTACACTTACCGCTTCTGATGACTACTTAGACTCTATACTTAGCGAAGTAAGTGGTACATGGCTTCTTACTTTAAATGGAGATGAATTCATCCCTCTTTCTGCACTTTACTTACTACAAGAGCTAACTCTTTTGGCAGATTGTACCCAGTATAATCTGACTATTTCTGATTGGCTAACGGGTGCTTCTTCTAGTGAAGTTCGTCTTATCAAAATCTCCTCAAACACCTTATTTTTCACCCCTAGTTATCTCACTCAAGAAAGCTGCATAGTAGCCTTTAAAAATTATTCTCTCTAAACTTTTTTAAAATTCATAAAAAAGAGAACCTAGTACATCCATTACTTATGATGTACTAGGTTCTCTTTGGTGACTCTAAATTTGCCTAACAACCAAGTATTTTCGCATTAATTAGAACAGAGGTATTCGCAAAGAAGTTTCTAATATCTAGTCCTTTATAGAAAATATCTTCTACTACTCCCTCTATTTCCAATCTACTTCCTACTTCATAGCAAGCTGGTAATACAATAAATGTACTAAAAGGTACTGCATACTGAGCAGAATGTACACTTTGCTGTTCTTCTAATGCAGTATACTCGATGACTAATTGTAAAGCTCCTCTTATAATAAGTTTGTAACCTGTTAATTTTTGTCCTTCTTCACTTGTAATCTTTGGTGTTTCTATCAAATGAAAATTCAATATATCAATGGATCCCGTTAAGGTATTAATCGTTTCAATGCAAGGCTTCTTGTCTACAATCGTTAGATAACTTTCTATACTAAACTGCTTAAAATTCGAAATAGCAAGCATCACCATTGCACAGTTCCCCGTATCCTCTTGTGTGGTACTCATCTCACCCATCTTGCCATTTGGTAAGTTATAGTTAAAAATAACAAAAGCTTTATTTTTTATATAGCCTTGACAGTTTGTGCCTCTTACACATACCTTATAAGTAATCTCTGCAGATTCTTCAATAAAGATAGTTCCTATATTAATGCCTTTTTCTATTTCTATTTCTTGTACGACACACCCGTTCACACTAAAGCTACCTGGTATTAATACGACTTCTTTTGGCAACTCATCTTTTAGAATAACATTATAGGCATTTAAATCTCCATCATTTTGGATGTTTACTGTATAAGTAATTTCTTCATTTAATACTGCAAAATCTTTATTAGCTATTTTCTTGACCTCAAGGTGTGGGTAACTAACATTTACTTTAGCCGGCATACTCTCTGTACAAGTTTTTTGTTCTTTTTCATCTTTCACCTTATACTTATACATGCCTTCCGCTGTGTTAAAGATTGTTTTTGCATTCCCACTAAGTACTTTTACTTTAAAGGTTACAGTCTTCACTTGATCTACGTTTATCTCTCCTATATGGATACCTGTTATAATATTGCCTTCTGGCATAGGTTGCTCATCCACTTTTATACTTCCTTGTAGAAACTGTAATTGTTCATGTAATCTATCTAAGAGTATAACATCTTCTAGTGTATTTTGACCTAGATTGATTGCTTGTAACGTATATTCTATGATGTCTCCTACACTAGCTTCTGTTTCGTAAGGTAACTTCTCTACTACAAGCTGTTCAATTCTAGTCACTGCAAAAGAACCTACTTCTCCTTTTTGACTTTCAGCTTCTCCTATCTCATTGTTCGGGAATATATAATTGAATTTAACATAGGCTTGATTATTCATCCATCCCTTACATTCTGTATCTACAAGTTTAACGGTATATTCTACTGTAGTAGTTGCTGCTCTAGCTATATTCCCTACATTAATTCCTTTTTCTATTTCTACTTGATTAATTTGTTGCCCATTGATTTTAAAGGTTCCTTGCACAAGCATAACTTCATCTGGTAAGTTATCTCTAAAAATGACATTTTGAGTATTTAAATCTCCGTTGTTCGTTAGAGTCACTGTATAATCTAGTTGATCTCCTGTCATAACAAAGTCTTTGTTTGCTTTTTTCTTTATGTTAATTAGTGGATTAAACAAACTAATTTGTGCCTCATTACTTTTATCTATTCCAAGTTCCATCTTATACTCTTCTGTAATGTAAGTATATCTCCCCTCTGCTATGTTCCTTACTGGTGTAATAAAGTTAGATAATACTTTTGCTTTAAAAGCAACTAGTTTACTTTCTCCAACTTCTAAACTTCCTATATTAACACCTGTTATAATATTAGCGTTAGGAAAAGCCTCCATACCTACTCTTATACTATTTAATACAAACTCTAGCTCACCTGCTAGTGTATCCGATAATATAATGTCATTTAATTTTGTTGTGTTATTGTTCGTTACTTGTAGACTATAATCTATAATGCTTCCTACTACTGCGTATTTTTGTTTGACAGCTTTTAATATCTTCATAATTTGTTATTCCCCCTAACATATTTGTACATCTACAAAGAGCATGACGCCTTGATAAACTGCTCTAGCATCTAACATACGTGCACATACAGATTCTACATAAGGTATTACTACTATTCTATCAGCTCTTATTAATTCACAAATTTTCTTATCGCCTACCTGCTCAGGTAAGACCACAAATACACTTTTCAAGGTTTCATAATGGGCAGCGTGTGCACTTTGCGTTGGTTCATCTGCTACATAAGTTAATTTTGATTTAACATTAAGCTCAATACTCAGTTTGATACCTGTTAATTTTTGTCCTTCATGTGATACACCTTTAGGGGTCTCTATTACATTCATACTCATCACTTCTGGCCATACCATCACATCTAAGAGTCTTTCCATATCTAGCTTCTGAGCCGGAATATTTAGCACATCACAAATCATTTCTTCTTTAAAATATTTAGGTGTTTTAGGTAATATGCTCTGTGCACAATGATACATTTGGTTTGTCATCATATTATTCCCTCCTTAACACAAATCAGCTACAAGCATCATTGTTACATTATTGTATATAGATCTTTCATCTAGGAGTTCTGAATAAATGTCCTCAACAGCAATATTTAAACTTAAAATAGTGTTGGGGTTAAAATTTTCTGGCAACACGATGTAACTACAAAACGGAATCGTTGTATGTGCTGTGTGCAATGGCTGTGTACATTCAAGTGCTACATATTCTACCTTATAAGATATGTCCGCACTAATCATACATTTATGTCCTGTTACTTTTTGTCCTTCTAGTGACTCCGCTATTGGTGTACGTATAATTTTTTTTTGTATTACACAAGGTGTAACCCATACCTTTACAAGCTGTTCAATATCTGGCTTTTGTATAGGCACACAAAATGTAAAATCGACATTAACTTGTTTAAAATAGTTTATATGATCTAAGCTACAATTTTCTATACCATGATATTCAATAAGCTCTCTTTTATTACTCATTATACTTTATCCTCCTAAATAGCTTTAGCTGCCTAAATGTTCTAGTATAGTGTATGCAGTTACTAGGTAATAGGGTACATATTTTACTTTTTTTCCCATTTATTTATAAGTAATGCCTTTAAAGATACTCTTTGCAATAAAATAAGGTAATACCTTATATCTTTATAAGGTATTACCTTGTCTACTATCTTAGCTGTTTCAAATAATCTACTATAGATTTTTTCTTTTTAGCAGATTTTAACGTCTAGGAACATCATAACGCATTTATGAACAGTACGTGCATCTAGCATACGTGCACATACATCTTCTACATAAGGCGTAACAGATATTTGATTGGATCTTACGAGGTCACATATTTTTTTGCCATTTACGTACTCTGGTAGTACAACAAACATACTCTTAAGTGTTTCATAATGTGCTGCATGAGCACTTTGTGTAGGTTCATTAGCTACATAAGTTACTTTTTCTTTGAGATTAACTTCTACTACAAGTTTTACTCCTGATAAATATTGTCCTTCGAAACTTCTTCCTTTTTCAGTCTCTACAAGTTTGGTACAAACTACCTCTGGCCATACCATAACGTCTAATAATCTTTCCATATCTGGTTTTTGAGCTGGAATACTTAATACTTCACATACCATTTCTTCTTTAAAATAAGTAGCAGTTGCAGGTATAATGGGTTGCACTCTACTATTTGATTGACAAGACATACTCCTCCCCCTCCCTTAACATAAATCTGTAACAAGCATCATTGTTACGTTATTGTAGATACATCTTATATCTACTTGTTCTGAATAAATATCTTCTAGAATTATACTTGTAGTAAGAATAGAATTCACATTAAACTTTTCTGGTAATACAATGTATCCACAGAAAGGAATCGTTGTATGTGCTGTATGCAAGCTTTGCGTTGCTTCATTAGCTACATATTCTACCTTATATTGTATATCCCCTACTACCATCAATTTGTATCCAGTTATGTTTTGTCCTTCAAGGGATACTCCTTTAGGTGTTTTTACAATTTTCTTTTGAACGATGCAGGGTTTTGCCCACACCTTCGTAATTTGTTCGATGTCTGGTTTTTGAGTAGGTACACAGAAGGTAAAGTCCGTATTAATTTGGTTGAAGTAAGGTAAATTCTCATAAGCACAATCATCTATCCCGTGGTACTCAATGAGCCCTCTCATATTCGTTGCCATATTTCTCCTCCTTACACGATAATATTAGACATTTTTTTGTCTAATATATCTTATGTTCCACCCTATCTGAGTGTGAGTATAAAAGCTCATTTAAGACGATTATAAATTTTACTTAAATTACCTTTTTATTTTTATTGTCGTCTTTTTCCCTTTTTATATCACCAGTTGACCTATTTTGACATACTATTATAGTGATTGGTTTATTCTTAATTTAGAGGAGGTTCTATCTTATGTCATGTTACTCTTGTTCAACAGCTGCATTTACCTGCAACAAATCTAGCTTTTCTGCATTACCAGACTGTTCTTGTGCACTTACATCTTTAACACCACCTACTCCAGCACATTATTTCAATCTATACTGTGGTACTTATTGTTTACCCGTTGTTTGTAGTAAACCATCTCCTAATCATGGTATCAGCACTAATGCTTATAATGGCTATCACCCACCTGTATGTGTAACACTTCCAGGACACAATCCAAGTTGTCCTAGCTGCCCAGTTCCTTGTCCTAATGATACTTGTCATTAATCATTCAGATTTTAGCCCACCCTTAATCAATTATTAAGGGTGGGCTTTATTCACTGCAAATTTCCTCCATAGCACAAGGGACTATTCCCTATTTCATTACCTAGGTCATAGTCCCTCAATTATTTATTTATTTGTTTATTTATCTATTTGTTTATTTATTGTCCACATGGAGAAGGAATATTGATAGATCCTGTATATTGGTATCCATTTTTATTGCATCCACATGGTGGGTAGTTTGGATTTGGACATGGTTGTGGTTCACAACCACATTTGCTACCTGGAGTTGGTTGAGTAATAACTGGATCATAAGGTCTGCATGGTTGGTAACCAGCTAAGCTAGCACCTGTTTTTGGATCTACTTCACAAGCTTTACAGTTTCCTGTTCCTGTTAATATAACTTGTTCTGGCTCTGTGTAAGCTTTGCTAACTAATACTTTATAACATTCTGATCCATCACAATAGCAAAGATCAAATTGATAGAAGCCTTCACAATCACTTACTGTATGTGCAATACCTTGATATTGTGTACCCGCTGCACTACAAACAACTTTTACAAGTTTTAAAAGAGCATTAGCTACTGGTTTACCATTACAATCTTTGATTTGTCCCCATAAACGTACTACGTTACTTCCATTTGTTGATTCTACAACAACGTCAGCTCTCACCTCTGCTGCTTGACACTCATTCATTTTAATATCAATAGAGTTTCCTGATACTACACTATTATGCTTTGGTTGACATCCAGGTTGACACCCATTAAAATAATTTGACATATTATACTACCTCCTAATATATTTTATAACTTTTTAAGTTATAACATTTTCTTTATATACTATGAATTATAAGTGATTAAAGTTACTCTTTTCCCTCGTTTTATCCATTTTCTCTAATGCAAAAGGGATAGAGCACCTACTTTACTAGGCTTTCTCTATCCCTCCTACTTTTTAACTTTCGCTTATTCCAACTTCCACTTTACTTTCTATCTGTCTATTATTAATCATACCCACATACTTTTGCTCTATCACAGCTTGCAGTACCATTTCTTCTTTGCTAAATTCTACTAATGCTTTTATTGTCTCTACAAATAATTTGCCCCATTCAATACTCTCTTTTGTATTATCTATACTTACATACACTAATCTATAGTTTAGTTGTCCTTGGATAAATAAATTGCCGCTTTCTTCTCTTCTTTGATTAATCATCACAACTTCCACTGTAAAGTCTACTATTTTATCAATATCTAAATATTGATAAGGGAGTGTCAGTATATTTTTATAAGACAATGTGGCTACATTAGGCATTAACATCTTAATTTGATGTGTATCTACAGGTGTTTGCCCTTTGATATAGTGACCATACTCTCCTCTTCTTACAACATACTCTAAATAAGATTTACTAATAATATATTTATTGTAGCATCCATCTACCCTTACTTTATACTCTATCTTTAAAGTTTGGCCTATACTTATTCCTCCTAAGTTAACACCATAACCTATATGAGGTGTATTAAGCCCTATATCATTTAACTTAAGACTTCCTTCTATTAAATAGGTATTAGGACTTAATTCATCATAAAAAACAAGTTGAGTAATAGGCAGCGTTCCTGAATTTACAATATCTATATGATAACTTATTGTATCACCTATCCCTGCAGTTATAAGATCCTTATCTGTTTTCTTGTTTAATTCTACTTTTACTTTTTCTATTCTTAGTGTAACTATTTCTGACTTCTCTACTTTTTCTCGTAAGTTCTCTTCTATAGTATAATGATAGGTTATATAAGGATAAAATACGGATTCTCCACTCATGCCTTTAGATATTACATGCATTTTAAAATCTATTTTTCTTGTCTCTCCTATATTTAATACAGGTATTCTCATATCTTCTAATGTGTAAGCTATACATTCTATGCCTTCTATCATTTCTACTTCTACTAATATATCTTGAGCAGTTATATTCCCCTTATTAGTTATTTCTATTTGATAGGGTAAAATCTCCCCTACTAATCCTATTTTTTCTTCTGCTATAAGTTTTACCTCTACCTTTGGATTAACTCTATGCAACTGGGTTTCTATAGGCAGTACATAGATTGGTCTTAGCGGCATCTTAGGGTCTATTTCCACCTCATACTTTAGCCTCACACTTTCTATAATGTCTTCTTCTAGGATACCCTCTTCAATCTCTACTTGAAAGCGGATTTTGACTTGCTCTTGCGGCTTCATCCTTGCTATACTTATTGTATTTTTATCAACTAGACTTATCCTACCTTCTCCCTCTTCACTGATGGTTTCCTCACACATATGCATATACAGCGGGAAACATTCTTCTAATAGGATATTTACAGCTTCCGTATTCCCTTCATTTATACATATTAACTCATAGTTAATACGTTCATTAGCTAGTACATTTAGCCTATCTATCCATTTATTTACGGTCAACTGAGCTAATTTGATACACACTGGTTGTGTCTTAATGATTTCTCTTACAACCCTATCCTCTTCTTGCCCATTTTCTCCCCAATCATAACTATAACTTAATTCGCTTAAGAGCACTAATTCTTCTTGGTAAGCTGCGATTTTCACAGTATAGCTTACCTCTATACTTTCTCTCGGTTGTATATTACCTAACTCAAATAGCAACTCACCCTCTATACCTTCAAAAATAATACCTTCTATTTTCTTAGCTCTAAGGCATACACCTTTAGCTGTTCTATTACCTTCATTAAACAGGTGAAGGGTACAAGTTATTTCATCTCCTAAAGTCGCATATTCTTTATCAGCTAATGCCCTCTTCTCACCGATGGATGTTGTTAAATTAGCTCTGTAAATAGGTGTTTGGATAGGACTTACTTCATAACTTCTTTGTTTGACTTCTCCCTGACTTGTATAAAAAACATAGTCTACTTGTGGGCAAGATACAATCCATTCACCTTTTGGGTTATCCTCTACTTCAAGCTGATAAGTAAAGTAATAGCTCTCTTCTTTATCTATTTTTTCTACTGCAATACTTCTTTCCCCTATCCACTTACCACACGCTACCTCTGGCAAAGTTAACACAATTTGCTCTGCTGGCACATTACCTCTATTGGTAAGTTCTAGTGTATAAGTAATTATATCTCCAGGTCTTAGTCTATCTTTATCCGCTACTTGATTTATCTGTCCATTCTCTTCTAGCACATAAGCTTCCTCAACCTTTGTTATGAGTTCTTGACTCTCTCCAAATTCTTTGATAATCTCATAGCCTACTTCATAACTATACTCAATTTTAGCAATACTTCCAATATACCCTAAGGGTGGTAATTGCCTCACATCCAAATCATACGTAATGATTTTAGATTCATTTGGCCCAATATCCCCTACTTCTATAGCCTCTTCCTTTTCTATTAATATATCTCCAGTTAATACGCGTTGAAATCTTACATCTTTGGCTGCAATATTTCCTGTATTGGTAAGAATCATCTTATAAAATAATACTTCCTCTAAAGCTATACAGGTTTCATTTACAGATTGCAAAATGCCTCCATCTTCATTTTGAATCTTTGCTAGGACAATGCCTATAGGCACTTCTTGTCTTCTATATAAGTTTTTTTCTATCACCCGGTCTTCTATACTATAACTATAATAGAGTCTGCCCTCTATTTGCATATCTCCTAGCGCTTCTAACTCTACTATCATTAAAGGATAGCTCATATCAATGGTCTCATCTGCCTTTAGTTCCTCCTCATACTGAAAATAAGCTTTCCCTTCTTTTTCTTCCCAGCCCTTCCCTATCAGCTGAGTTCCTATAGGTTTATCTAGTACAATCTGAATATTTTCAACACTTATATTACCTTTGTTGTGAAGCCGCATAGTGTATCTAACCTCATCATTTAAGGTGGCCACTGCTTTATCAGCTACTAATTCAAAAGCTTCTTCCTCTATTAGCCCAATTCCTAGATTGGTTTCTAGCACATTGGAATAGTTTTCTCCTGCCACAAACTCTTCTTCCACCACATAGTCATAAAGTATTTGGGCCTTACTCTTTAATTTCATTTCACTTAAATCACAGGTGTTCACCTTACATCTATAACTTATTTCTACCGTTTCTTGATTGCCTATGTCAGGTAATCTCATGCCTTCTTCCAAACTATAGGCTTTAGAATAAGCTACCCCTCCAACAACTAAGCTTTGTGGTATACATTCTATCCCCTTCGGTATACGATCTATTAATCTCACATGAGTTGCTGTAACATTTCCACTATTCATAAGCTTAATCTTATAGGTGATTTCATCACCTATTGTACACAAAGAAGTATTGGCTGTTTTGATAAATCCACCTGTATTTTGATCAAAACTTGCTATACAGACTACAGAAAGTACCTTTTGTGATAAATACTTCTTATAAACTTTCCTTCTATCTGGTCCAACAAAATCATATTCTAGAATGACTTGGTGCGGTATTTCATACTGCATCATCTCTTGGCTCACAACTACATCATAAGTTAATGTAAACTGCTCACCGCTTTCTAACTCTTCTATGTAAATAAGCCTATTTTGTAAATCTAATTCTCCCTGATGGCTCCCTCTTAAGCTTTCTGCCCTTATCACCGTTTGTATAGGTTCCAGATTTTTTATATAGATATGTTGTGCCTTACAATTTCCTTGGTTAGTTAACCTTATCGTATAACTTAATACCCCTTGATACCCTACAACTTTCTTGTCTACAAATAATTCAAAAGTTCCTGCCATTTCATTGATATTGGGGTCTGTAACAACTGTTACAACTGCCGTACTAGGTATTTCTTTTCTTGCTTCTCCAACTATATCCATAAAAGAAACATCAGCGGTATTAATAATCGGATTAATTTCTGGTAGGCTCACTATACTGCACTTAAAATCAATCTTTTTATTTTCTCCTTCTAACAAAACACCTAAGGAAATGCCCCTATTTATATCTCCCTCTACAGGACATCCATCCACTTCTATGGACCCTTCTATAAACTTCATGCCAAAAGATAATTCATCTCTTAGCCCTATTTCTTTTAAGGGTATACTTTTTTCATTAAAAAGAGTAATGCTATAATGAACCTCATCCCCTACACTAGCAAATATTTTATCTACTTCCATTTTTATATCCACTTTTATCCCCCCCTAATTTTCTATTTGATATTGTTCATATGGTACAAATACGTCATTTTCCCATCTTAACCAAGTTGTCTTTTTATTTGCTGCTTGGTAACAGATTTCATAGACTTCTCTTAGTCGTTTATCTACAGGATACATTTCTATTATTTCTTTTTCCAAGTCATTACTATCTAGTATGACTTGGAATCCTCCCTCACCAAGGGCATAGATACACACATGTATCGCATCAGAGTCTTTATTTTCTTTAATACCTACCCATATGTTATCTAACTTATTACCTGTAAAATCTCCAACAAACATCTGATAATCATACACTTTACCTTTTGCAACACAAATCATTTCATAGCCTGTTTGTTCTTCCTTTGTAACTGCTAATCTTAGCTGTGTCACAAACCCCTCTTGTCTTTCGCCCCACAAATAAACGTCTTCTTCTACTTGTTCATCTCTTAAGTAGGCTGTTCGTGCAGCTAATATAGCTTGAGATTTTCTATCGCCTTCTTCTGTTTCTTCT
>JAVVPO010000018.1:14678-34909 GCA_036655715.1 Cellulosilyticaceae bacterium
TTCTTCTGTTTCTTCTACTTCTTCTGTTTTATATTCCATCTCACATTTTCTTTTAGCTTCTTCTAAGTACTTCTTATAAATAGTATCTTCTGTGTCTAGTTGTGTGAGATATTCGTAGTAATGAACTACTATTTTAAAATAGGTTTTCTCTAATGATTCATCGATTATTAACTTTCCTTCTTTATAACGATACAATTCAATATCATAAGCCTCTAGGTCTTTGTGTTTCCAAATCGCTATTTCATCTAGACCATCTTCCCCATCTATATCTTCAATATAAAGCTTATCAAAAGGAATAGGTTCACTTAGCATTTCTTGTAAACTTTCTCCCTGCCAGTCAAGTAAACTTAATTTATAGCCGTCTTCTTCTTTTGTTTTGCCTCCTAAAGCTATTTGCCTATATTCTGGCCTTAGTTTGGCTATTTCAAATCTATTTATTTCACTATAATGTGTCCTGTTATTCCATATGACATGCCACTTCTTGCTAAAAAGTTTGAGGATTAAAATATAATTATTTTGGTCTCTCCTATATAAAGTTATAATTTCATTTTCTTCATCTTTATCTATATCCGCTTCTATAACAGCAGGTATCTTATAGTCCTCCCCCACCAACAGAATTTCTGCACTTTTAGGTAAAAAGTAATTAACTGTTCTTGTGAGATACTTATTCGTATACATAGTGATTCTCTCCCTTCTTGATTATTAATCTATTACGAGCACCTTATACCTACTCATTCTGTCTACTATAACATCAAAACTATAAGAGCCTTCTTTACTTGTCATTCCTTCTTGTATGATAGTATAAGATGCTCTTTTTCCTTTTTTTATCTTAGACATTAATTTGATGGGTTTATTAGCTACTATATTTCCCTCTTTATCTTTAACAATTCCCCACAATCTAATGGGCTTACCATTTTTGTTTTCCACTTCTACTCCTCCTGGCACCTACCTATACTATATATATATTATTACTTCCATGCTTCTATTCAATTTTTGGTTTTTTACTATGCTTCTTGTACTTTTTTCGCATTTAATAAATATTTTAATTTTTCTCGTATATATATATATAGACTATACACTCTAGGAGGTTCACTTATGTCTTCTTCTCATGCAAATTCTAATCAAACAACAGTTATTGGCAATAGTATGGATATAGATATTGATCCTTATCATTGTCATTCTGAAATTCGTATAGATGTTACCGTTTCAGAATTTACTTCTGTTAGACTTTGGGGACAAATTCTCAATTGTAATGGTATGCCTGTACCTAACGCCCTCGTTAAATTAGTTAAAATTTCAGGAGATAGCTGCGATAAAAATTATAAAGGTATTGCTCATACTACCAGTGATTGTGAGGGCTTTTATCAATTTGATATCTACTCTGACGAACATGCTTGGTACAAAATTTTGGTTGGTAAATCTAATACAGGTAAAGAGATCATCGTTAGTTCCTCATCTCATAGCACTTCTACTTGTCTCCCTGATACTCCTCCAAACGAGCATTATCCAGCTCGCTACACACCTGATCTTGCTCCCTCTAACTTTGGTCCGCCTGATTTTTGCCCATCGGAAGATGCTACTTATGCTACTAACCAACTAAGGTCTTATATTTTACCTAACGAAAATAGTCCTATGTAAACATAAAAAGGATGTCATAAATTATTTTCTCCTTATTCTAAGGTAATTTATGACATCCCATTTATTCATAAGGGGGTGTCTGTTTGGTCTATTGTGATCAATATCATCAAGTGAGCTATTCTCTTGAAACAATTGCTTCAGGTTATTCTACAGATTTTTATATTTCTTCTTCCACCAGTAACAATATAAAAGCAGATATTCCAGTTTTATATCTTTATCATATTAAAATCTGGGGACAATTAAGATCTCATAAAGATCTTCTATTATCAGGCTTAACAGTTAAATTACTAAAAATCAATCCAGATGCACCTTCACCTCATCCTTTAGAAGTAGGTAAGGTCCTTACAGATGATAATGGTGTTTACTTCTTTGACTTGCCTGACCAAACTCCAACATACTATCAACTTATTACCCAGTCTGATAATCCGTTTAACAATAAAATCCTCATTTCAAACCTGAATCCTTACGATTAGTATCTATCACTCATGAAAGGAGGCCTTATGTATGTCATTTTCTAATACACCTATTTATTCCCAAGAAGATGCTTTTTGCGAAATTTTGTATATTCCCCATTACAAACCCGAACTTGATCGTTTATTAGACATTGTTATCTTACCTGATATCGTCGACTATACTTCTATCCCTACACCTCAAGGATTATCATTTGAAGGAGAAAGGCTTACAGGACTCAAAATTTCCTGTCGCATCAATTTTAAGATTAAAATTTCTTATCTCTCCACCCAATTAGAACAATCTATCCACTCGGTACATTATGATCATCTAAGAACAATCTCCTTTAATGTTCCCGTGGAGAGTTCTGCCCCTCATTTATTGTCCTTGATAGAGTGTGGTCAACTTACGCTTTCTCCTTTTATTACTTCTATTTATACTAAACCTATAGATTGCTGCTCTATCTATACTTATATTCAATTACTTGTTCATGCATTTATATATTAAAAAGCTTATCAAAGGGGTGATTTCAACATGTCTGTCATACTTACTGGCAAAGTATTTAATGATCTTTCACATAAAGGTATTTACAGCGATCTTTATCCTGGCATACCGTATGTCCTTATCGCACTTAGATGTCCTGACCATACCTTACTTACTACTCAAACAGATCAGTCTGGCACTTATATTTTTGACCTCAACTTATCTGGTGACTACATACTCTTAGAACTAATAGATTCCCATGATGAAAATACTATTCCTGAAGTTTTTCATCAGCCACTTGGCGTAAATGGAAGTACAACGGTTAGAAAACATTGCTTTTCTATTACCTCTAGCCAACTTTCAGAAAAGGCTGAGCTTCCTCCTGCTTATTTTGGCCATGATCTAAGTGAACCTTTTTCTTCTACTGAATTAGTTTATATGTTAAATGCTAACATCTCTTCACTGGAAGCTCTTAATCTTATCACTGGTCAAACTCACTTAGTTACTTCTATTCATTTTAACGATTTCTTTAAACTCTTATGCTTTAACCCCCTAGATCAATTTATCTATGGCACTGTTTTACATAAGGGTGAAATCCTCCGTTTGTCAGCCGATGGACTAGTCGCGACTTATCCTATCAAGTACTTGCCTGATAAATCATTTATTGTCGGAGATATTGACCATGAAGGGCGCTTATACCTTTATGAGCCCCTAGATACTACCTTTTATGTCGTAGATATCAATCCTTACTCTGCAACTTATATGCATCTTTTAGATCCTAATAATCATTTGAGTGAGGCTACTTCTAGCGTAGGTTACCCTATCATACCTTTAGATATTTCTACTTGTTGCTTTAATCCTCTTGATAACTTATTTTATACTGTAGATGCTAAAGGTTACTTAATGAGTATCAATTTCCCCTCTAATGAGATCAAATATCTAACAACTACAGGGACACCACCTTTCTCTGTTTCTATGATGATTTGTGACTGTAAAGGCTATCTCTACTGTTTATTTGAGGGCATTTCTTCTTTGTATCGTATTACCTTATCAGGCACCAAAGCTTTTTCTGAGATTTTTTCATCTTTATCTATTAATTATTTACCAAGTGGCGTCAAGTGTTATGACTCCCCCACTTATATTCAGCAAGGCTCAGCACCTGATATTTCATCCCTTAATGGCCCTGGAGACTACAATACAACCCTTTCACACAATGGACCACGTCATGGTATGACCAATATACTCTTTTTTGGCAAGGAAGACTTATCTTATTTAGAACCTACTTGTTTGTTTATCACGGATACATCTTACCAAATGACGCTTCCTATTACTAATCATACAGACCAAGATGCTTATCTATATGGTTGGATAGATTTTAATAGAAATGGTATTTTTGAACCAAGTGAATCTATAGAAGCCCTTCTTATTCCTTCTACGACCGCAAAATCTGTAGATTTTTCTATAACCTTTTCTATGCCAGATGAGACTAATGTTCTTTTAGGTGATAGCTATATAAGGCTTCGCTTAACAACTGATGTACTTTCCCTAAGTGAATCTTCTAAGAACTTAGAAGATTCAAGAGCACTAGGTCCTGCATCTGATGGGCAGGTTCTAGATTTGCCACTTACAATCAAAGCCCTTGCACCAACCAGTACAGATTCTATCCATTCTTTTTGTGAAATCAACCAAAGTATCAAGGGCATGGTTTCAATGGAAGACCCTTGTAATGGTACTTTGCACTACAAAATGGAAACCCTTCCACATTACGGTTCTGCTCATATTCATCCTCATACAGGCGCCTGGGATTATAAACCTCATGAAAATTTTGTTGGCGAAGATACCTTCATTTTAAGTGCAGCATCTTCTAGAAGTCAGTTATCTACCACTCTACCGGTCTTTATCTCTATCCAAAAGGCTGAACTTAAGATTGCTACGCTTACTAATCACTCTGAATTTTTAGTAGGTGATACGGTTACCTACACAACTACTATAGAAAATACGGGGACTGTTCCCATTACAAGTATTATATATACACATCCTTTAGATGCTGGTATCTCTTTTATTCTTTCTTCTGTCCATATCAACAGTATACGAGATTATAGTGCAACCCCTGAATATGGCATTAGCATAAATAACCTCTCTCCAGGAGAAATCTGCATTCTTACCTTCCAAGCACTACTTACTACGCCGCCTAAAATCTGTACCAACAAAGGGACTATTACAGGAAGCTATCATATTGCCTCCTTGCAAGCCCCCTATACGCAAGAAGGTAACTTAACTAATCTCATCATCAAATCACCTAATCTTTCATTAAGTTTAAAAAGTAATCTAGCAGATGCTTTTCTAGATGATACTGTGCAGTATACTCTAAAGCTTACTAATTCAGGTGATTTGCCCTTACAATCAGTCAAGCTTATGGCTGCTTTACCTCCTGAGCTAGTATATGACAACCACCTCACACTAAATCACTCCCCTGTAACTGCTGATTTGTGTGCTGGCTATACTATCCAAGACTTAAATCCTGATGAAACAGTCATACTTCAATTTACAGCCCATGTACTTCATTCTTCTAGTAACAATACCATTCATACTACACTTTTTGCTTCTTATGCTTATAAGCTCAATGAGGAGACAAAAATCTCAAAAGATTTATCCACTCAATGTGCTTTAAATATCTGCATTCCTGACATTAAGCTTACTAGTCAATTCAACAAACAGGCTATTTTACTAGGAGAACCTTTTCATTACATCTTAACCGTTACTAATCATAGTGAATTTTTAATAGAAGACACCATTCTCAAAAGTATTCTTCCTTATGATGTTCAGGTATTAGATATTTTTTATAACAATAAACCCATTCCCAATGCTCTAGATACGGGATTATCTCTAGGTAAATTAGCTCCGCTCAATATGATAGAAGTTACTGCAACACTTAAACTTATCAACATTCCAAGTAACAAAGAATTAATTCTACCTAGTCCAACAGGTATTTTCACTTTATCACCACTCAAATCAGCTCCTAATAAAGTGATTTATGTAGAATCTACTGCTCCATCACCACTTCCTATTACAGATGCAACACTTCATTTACACAAAGTGGCCTCTACACCTGAAGCTGCTATAGGAGAAGTGATAACTTATACCATTACCCTAACCAACGGTGGCACTATCGCCCTTAATCAAGTTACTATCCGTGACCTTTTATGTCCTGAGCTTAAGTTCATCGTAGACTCTATTGTTCTAAATGGCAAACCACTTCCCCAGACCTCTTTGATGAGTGGTATTGTTATTGATAATCTATTACCTGATCAGTCTCAGACCATTGCTTTTGATTGTCTTATTCTAGCTAAGGGAAATGGGGTTCTAAAAAACAGTTGTTCAGCTTACTATACTTACAAACCTCATCATTGCAGCTATATCAAGTCAGATTCGACCACTAGTAATATCTGCTCCATCATTATTCATCAAGCTTACCTTAATGTTTCTGGCACAGTTAGTCAGACTATGGCCTTCTTAGATGATGAACTTACTTATACGCTAGAAGTTATCAATACAGGAGATGTGGATGCCTTCAACGTTTTTCTCGACACACATCTTGATGGTTGTGAACTGATAGACGGTACTTTTATGATTAATAATTTAGTGGTTCATAGTATAAATCTTCTAGGCCCTATTAATATAGGTATCATTCCAAAAGGTCAGACTACTTATATTCACTACAATGTTAAAGTTATAGGCCATTGCCATTTTGAAGATACTCTCGTTCATACTTCTTCTGTTTCTTTTGCTTATACAACAACAGATCATTGTATCAAATATGATAGTTCCTCAGAAATTGACCTTACTATTCCACTAGCACTTTCTACCTTTAAGCAACTTTCTTTAGATAACTTCTTAGAAGTCCCTTGCCATGAACCGGATATAGAAACCATCAATACCATTTCTGGGCAAGTATCCATCTTGAAAAATTATATGATAGACACGCCTAAAGGTGTCTCTCTAGAAGGACATAAGCTTAGTAGCAAAAAGCTCATTATTCATGCGCTTTTAGAATTAAATGTTGAATATGTAGCTGGCATACCTAACCAACCTGTACATTCCATGTACTATACTATTCCTTTTAGTAGTTTTATCGTGTTACCAAAGGACTGCCAAACTCACGCTCTCACACATATCAATGCAACCATTGAAAATATTTCATTTAAAGTCCTTAACAATAGAGTATTTTTCACTAATTCCTCTATTCTTCTTATAGCACGTATCAAGTGATTCACCTGCCCATTTACTCTAAAAATCAAAGTGGCGAAAATACTTCCTCGCCACTTTTCACTTTATTCTTTTATAAGGAGTGTTTATTCTATGGACAATTTTATTAATAACTTTGTACAATATGAAGGGGTTTCTTCTAAATTTCCTTCTCACTTATCTTGTTTTAAATATTTATCTCATCCTTTTTTTATTGAAGTGCCCTCCTCTTCTGTAGCTATCTATACTTTAAACAAGGTTTCTGTTAGAGTGAAGCGCTTTGAGGTAGATTCTACCGGCAAGAATTGGCAGCTCCCTAAGGCTCCTGTTTCTACAAATACACTCTTACTCCCTGTTTTCATGGAGTTAGAAGCCATCTTGCACTACACAACGACCGATCTTATTCACTCTATTCATTCCACAACTTATAATTTCTCATTATTTGATGCCCTTACTTATGAGCCTTCTTCCACCTGCCAAAAAAGCTTAAAACCCAGTTTATATGTGGAAGATATCTTTGCCTACTGTCCTGATATGACTCATATTTATGGCCATATCTCCCTACTTCTGGCATTGCCTAGTTAGAGAATTTCACAAAATCATTTACACACTTAGACTTGGACCCTGATAACCCTTTTATGGCATTTACAAGTCCAGATGAAATAGCATTTATCTGAGGATTTATCATTTGATAGTCTACCAATACCGTGTATTTTTCATTTTCTTTACCATATACATTAAGACTATAATGCCCTAATTCATCGGTTATCGTACTTTCCACCATCTCAAGTTTTTCACAATCTCCATTATCGTATATTCTAATAAGCCTGACACATTCTCCTACTATGGGTTGATTATTATAATCTTTAAGTTCTCCCCATATACTAATCTGCTGCATATTTTCTATTTCTATATCTTTTCTAATTTCTTCTTCACAAATCATACCGTCTATATCTAAAGAGTTACCTACTACACATTCTCTATGAATAAGTTGATTAACTTGATTACAAAATCCTTTATAGTTCATAATCTCCATCCTTTTATCAATCATTCTCTTAATAATATATGTAGAAATTTATAAAAATGCTATTACTTTCTACTTATAAAATGAGTAATAAAAAAGAAGAGTATTAAAATACTAATACTCTTCTTTTTTATTACTCATTTTATTCTATTTCATCCTCTTCTGCTTCATCCTCTAAGTCAAAACTTTTGATTTGTACATACTCTACATCGTCTGAGCTATCTTCATCTGTTCCATAGAGATCACTATCATCTAATTCCTCTTCCATCTCATCATCAAAGTACTCATAGTACTCTTCTATATCCTCATCATTTTTTGATCTAAGCCATAATACAAGACCAACTAATACAGTAATCACTACTACACCTAAACCTATTAGTAATCCCTTGTTTGACTTTTCAGGTTCATTATACTTTGCCATACGTTTCTTTACCTCCTTGATTGCTTGATTAAGTTCTTTTTTACTCATTCTTACATCTCCTCTAAAAATAAACTATTATTCATTATTATATCATACTTGTAAGCAATGACAACTGATTATTTTTCTCTTATTTGCTTAGTTTAACATATTTCATTTAAATTATACGGTGTAACTTGATAGACGTAATAGTTCAGCCAATTGGAAAATATTATATAAGCATGAGAGCGCCATTTGACGATAGAACCTTTATCCATTTCATCATCAACATAATAATGAAATGGCATATGAGTATCTAAATTTTTCTCTAAATCTCTCTTATATTCATTCCCAAGTGTATCTGGTTCATACTCTGCATGACCCATTGCAAAAATGTTTTTGCCATCTTTGGAGATGACTAATGCGGCTCCTGCTTCATCTGATTCTAGTAGGATTTCTACTTCATCACAAGCTTCTATCGCTTCTTTTAACACTTCTGTATGCCGTGAATGAGGGATATAAACGATATCATCTAATCCCTGTAGCAATTTCGTATAGTTTACTATTTTGTGTTCAAATACCCCAAATCTTTTTTTCGGTAATTGACTTTTTGCAATGTTATAGTGATAGTACAACCCTGCTTGTGCTCCCCAACATATATGCAGTGTAGAAGTTACATGTGATTTTGACCATTCCATAATCTCTACTAATTCATTCCAGTAATTAACCTTTTCAAATTCTATTTGCTCTACTGGTGCCCCTGTAATAATCATCCCATCAAAAGTTTCTCTTTCCACTTCGTCAAATGTCTTATAAAAGGTTTCTAAGTATTCTTTAGAGGTATTTTTACTACTATGTGAGCTGGGCCTAAGCAGGCTAATATCTATCTGCAAAGGTGTATTTCCAAGTAATCTTAGTAGTTGTACTTCTGTTTCTTGTTTAATGGGCATCAAATTTAAAATAATAATTTTAAGTGCTCTAATATCTTGTGTTACTGCCCTTAATTCATCCATTACAAATATTTTCTCTTGTTCTAATATTTGTTTGGCAGGTAACTCATTTGGTAATCTAATTGGCAATCTAACCCCTCCCCTTATTTACAATCCCTCTTTAGCTATTTATAGGCTTATTAAACCTGATAGTTTTGTCTAATCTTATCCTCTAACTGGATATTAAACATTCTGAGTTTTTCTAGATTATTTTCTTCCCATAGTCTCCAAAACATCTCATAAGTCTCATTCATATCTTCTGACAAATTCTTTTTAGCCATTACTTGTATGTTCGTAAAAATATCCCCGATCACATTGGATTCCCCTTGAAATCCTTCTTGTGCCTTGAGAACTTCTTCTCTTATCTCCGCCATTTCTTGGTCTAATAAACAAGCTGCTTGGGCTGCTTTATTAAGTCTTTCTTGTAAATGCGCAGGCATATTTTGTTTATATTTATATCTTAAAGAATGCTCAATTGTAGCCCAGAAATTCATAGCTAATGTACGAATTTGTATTTCTGCAAAAATGAGCTTTTCTCCTTTTGTTGTTTGCACAGGATATTTAATAATGATATGGTAACTTCTATATCCACTTGCTTTTGTATTGGTTATATAATCTCTTTCTTCTACTATATATAAGTCTTTACCATCACGAGCTTTAATAATATCCATTACCTTATAAATATCTTCTGCAAATTGACACATAATACGTATGCCTGCAATATCTTCTATTTTTTCTTCTACTTGGTCTAGAGGAATATCTTTTTTCTTAGCCTTTTCAAGTATACTTGATATCTTTTTTACTCTTCCTGTTACAAATTCTATAGGGGAGTATTCATCTAACTTAATGAATTCTTTTCTAATACCTTTGAATTTGATTTTGAGTTCTTCCACAGCCTGATGATAAGGGATAAGCATCATTTGCCAGTTTTGTATCTCCATTTATGTCACCATCCTTTATTCTCACTAATTAATCCACTCTATATTATACATAATTCTTAGTTTAAGCTCAACTTAATTGTTATCTTTCATATTTTCATAGGTTGTCTCATAAATTATATTAATGCTATCTTATTCGAAAGGAGATATTATGGGAAAAAAAGCTCTCATTACAGGTACCTTGATTTTAACAGGTGCCAGCCTTATCACCCGTTTACTAGGTTTTATATTTAGAATTTATATGTCCAATATTATGGGCGCAGAAGGTATAGGTCTTTATCAACTTATCTTTCCAATTTATATGCTCACTTGGTCTCTTTGTTCTGCTGGTGTATCCTTAGCCGTTTCAAAGAAAGTTGCTGAGCTTAGTGCTAAGAGATTATACCAAGATGCTATCCGTACGCTCAAATGTGCCATTGTCTTATCCGTTAGTATTGCTCTAGCCGTTGCGGTGCCTTTATTTATTTTTGCACCATTTATTGCCAATCACTTTATCCACGAACCCAATACAGCTATAGCTCTTAGACTACTTCCTTTTTGTTTACCTTTTATGGCCACTGCTTGTTGTATCCGTGGTTACTTCCAAGGCAGACAGGAAATGCTGATTCCAGCTACAGCCCAAATCGTAGAGCAAGTCGCACGTATGATTGTTATTGCTCTATTTTCATCCTTCTTCATTCCCAAAGGGCTAGCTTATGCTTGTGCATTAGGAATGCTTGGATTATGTGGGGGAGAATTTTGTTCTTGTTTTTTTACCTTTACTATGTACAAGTTCAAAAAACGCTCTTTGGTGCTTAGACCCGCCATAACACCTTATAACGAAGTTTTTGCTACACTTCTTGCTATTTCTATTCCCATTACGGCTAATCGATTTTTAACATCTATGCTTCAATCTGTAGAAAATATCTTAATTCCTCTTCAACTCCAAAAATTCGGTCTGCCTTCTAGTGAAGCATTAGGTCTTTACGGTATGTTTAGTGGGATGGCGCTTCCACTTCTATTCTTTCCATCTATGGTTACTACTTCTATTGCTACAGCTCTTGTTCCTGCCATTTCAGAAGCTTCTGCAACCAAAAATCAGAAGACCCTTAAATATACTGTTAGTAAATCTATTCAGTTCTCCATGCTTATTGGTATAGGTGCTAGTAGCCTCTTCTATACGCTAGGCCCTGAAATTGGCATGGCTTGCTACAAACTACCTGAAGTAGGTGAAATCCTAAAAATCCTTGCTATCATCTGCCCATTTCTCTATTTACAAGGCATTCTAAATGGTATCTTAAACGGTCTAGGGTTACAAAGGCTTACCTTCAAAAGTACGCTCATAGGTTCTGCCATCTGTATTAGCCTCATTCTTTTATTAGTTCCTCAAAAAGGAATCATAGGCTTTGCTATTGCTATGCTATTACAATCAGGTTTTATGACGATTTATAACTTGTTCCATATTCTCAAACATATTTCCTTACCTGTCGATATCATGGGATGGATACTTAGGCCTTCCATAGCAGCATTCTTTGGTTGTATTTCTATGAAATACGTACACAATCATATTTTACTTAGCCAGTTTTCAATGACTTTCTCAACAGTCATTGCCGTAAGCCTACTTGGCATCTTCTATATTTCTTACTTATTTATCTTCAAATGCATTACTTTAGATGATATCAAAACGATTCTTCCCTTTTAGTCGAAGCAAAAAACAAACCAGTTTGAAAGGCCTATAATAGGCTGAGCTTCAAACTGGTTTTTATTATTTATTACATATTCTCATATTAATAATAACTTCTATATAACGATTGTCTACAGCATAAGGTGGTTCTACCGAATCAATTTCTACTACTATATTACCATTATTTTTGCATTTTTCTAAATAAACCTCTTCACACTGTTGATAGGTATAGCATAATCCTGAAGAATTAGTATATTCTATCTTAATAGCGTAGACTACTAGTAGCTTAGTATAATAGCCACAGCTTACGGGTTTGACACTCTTTATAAATCCAGTAATTCCTGAAATTTTCTCAATACAGTGCATATAATTTGGTAAATACACAGGTGTAATAACTCTTTCTATTCTATAGTCATTATTTGGATAAGGCTCTATTTGACATGGCTCTGTTGGACAAGGCTCTGTTGGATAGGGCTCTACTTGACATGGCTCTATTTGGCATGACTCTCCCTGACAAGATGGTTTGGATGGACATGGACATGGACAGGGTGGATTAGGTGAACATCCTTTTTTAAGGGTCACATTTACCAGATTAGTCTGTAAGTTACTCATATTACAATTACCATTGTTACACTGGATAGTTGCTTGATTAGGTATGGTACTTCCTGGACATCCGCCTACTATCATCGCTGTAAATCCTACTGTTGTAATTGCTCCTGCTGGTAAATCACCAATGACAAGATGCTCCAAACAACCTTGAACTGGTGCGCCATCAATAGTGATTGAACGAGGTACTAACATTAAATCCTCATCTAAGCTATCATTTACTATCACGCCAGAAACTGTTTGACTACCTGTATTTTTAATCATGATTTGGTAGGTCACATAATCCCCTTTTTGAGCTTGTGTTTTATTAGCTATCATCATAGCCGTTAATGATTGTGCACAGCCACCACCAGAAGACTGTGCAGTAGTCGTTACTGCATTACTTACTATACTTCCCGTTGATGGTACGCCATTTAGGACATAATTAAAGTTTGCTGAAGCTGTGTTGATAAAGGTCGTTGGTGGAACAGTATTAACTAGTGCCGTAAAGCCTACTGTTGTCTTGCCACCTACACCTATTGTACCTATATTGAGTCCTGTTACTATATTTCCTTGTGCCAAGGCACCATTGATAGTCGTACTATTAGGTACCAAACTCATGCCTTGTGGTAAGACATCTGTTACCACTACATTGCTTATACTTAGTGTTCCTGTATTTTCTACCACTAGGGTATAAGCTACCTTCTCACCTTGAGCAGTGGTCGTATTAGGTGTAGATTTGGTTATACTTACTATTGGTTTGTGAATAACAACGACTGCAAAGTTACTATCTGTATTATTGTTAATTGGAGGATGATTTGGATTTTTGACATAGTTGTATTGTATATTTCCTCTATTATTAACAATAGATACACTATCATCTATTACATTAACAGTCATCTGAACAATATCTGTTGCCCCTACAGCTAGATTACCAAGTGGCACACCCGCTACTAGGTCTACATTGCTCTTTACTACACCATTTAAAGTGAAAGTATTAGGTACATAAGCTACGTGTGGTGGTAAAGTATCTGTCATGATTAGGTCAGTAGCTTCTACATTTCCTTCATTTGTAATGGCTATCGTATACACAATTTGATCTTGCATTTGAGCTTCTTTTCTATCTGCTGTTTTGGTAACAAATAAGATGCCTTGTATTGCTTTTGCTAATACCGTGTTAGACTTAATCGTATTAGATCTTTGTCCTGTTGTAGAATTAACTTGATAATAATACGTTGCACTTGCTGTATTGTAATAAGTGGTTGGCGGAATAAGGTCTACTATGCCGCTAAAAGATATGATCAGTTGTCCCCCTGGTAACAATTTATTCGAAATGGTAATTCCCGTCTGAATATCTCCCTCTACAGAGTTCCCATTAACTTTCAAAGTATTTGGAACCAATACAATTCCTGCTGGTAATATATCTATTACTTCTATCTTTGTAAGGGTCAAATCACTTGTATTTTTAAGTGTTAAAGTATAAGGAATGGTTTCTCCTTGTTCAACAAAAATATTATCAGGTGTTTTGATAAATTCTATCTGATTATTTATGATAGTGATAACTACAGGATCTGTGCTCACAACACCTTGAATCTCTGCACAGTCTACTGTTTGTATATACTCATCCTTTGCTACATTATGAATTATACTCATGGTCTCTCTCCCTTCTCTTCATTATTTAACCCTTACTTTAAATACTACGGTTTTACTTTGTCCTTTTAAGATTGCTCCTATATCGATTCCCTGTGTGATATCTCCTGTTAGGACTGTTGCTCCTACCGTCACATGATCATCTACAAGTTCTAATCCATCAGGCAAAATATCTGTAATGATATTTTGAGTACTATCTGCTAAAGACGTTACGGTGATACTACAAGTTAGCACATCTCCTGATGAGGCTACATTGGGTACAACGATTTTACTAATTTTTGTTCCTACTATATCAAGTACAGCAGGGTTAGTTGTTGTTTGACCTGGCATCGGTACATTTCTTATCATCGTCATATAATTTACTTCAGCTACATTGATTTTAGGGTTATTATCTGTATTCGTTACCACTGCATCAAATAGTATAACAACTTTATTTTTTGGCTGAATTTGATTGATATTAATACCGATTGACAAATCACCTACGGCGATCATGCCATCTACTCTGATACTTCCTTTTACAAGTTGAACGCCTGTAGGTAGGGTATCTGTTACAACTATATCTTCTATCCTATAATTCATATCATTTTTGAGAGTAATAGTATATCTTACTGTATCACCTAATTTAGCAACATCAGGAGTTACGGTCTTGACTGCTGTTACAGTTTGACATCCACTTGGGATATTACATCCTTGTATTTTTTTGATGTTTGATTCATCACTGCTCATATTCATCCTCCTTACTAACTTTTTAGGAGACAAGTAGCATTTTACGCAATCCTTTCTCCTTGTTATATAGTATTCACGAGGTCGGATTTTGCTCTTTATTTATACATTTTTTCTTATTAATTCCTTTTTTCTTATTAATTCCTTTTGTATTTCCTGTTCATACCCTTGATCTGATATTTCATAATATCTACTTTCCTTTAATGCATCTGGTAAATACTGCTGTTTCACATAGTGGTTAGGGTACTCATGTGGATAGCAATAAGCTAACCCTCTTCCTAATTCTTTGGCGCCACTATAGTGAGCATCTTTTAGATGGAGCGGCACTGTCCCTATATCTTTTGTTCTTACATCCATCAGCGCCTTATCTATCCCCTTATAAGCCGCATTGCTCTTAGGTGCACACGCTATATAGGTTGCTGCTTGTGCTAAAATGATTCTGCCTTCTGGCATGCCTATGCGTTCTACAGCCATCATAGCATTGGTCGCTATCACCAAAGCCTTAGGATCAGCATTACCTACATCTTCACTTGCACAAATAACGATTCTCCTTGCAATAAACTTAGGATCTTCTCCAGCTTCTACCATCCGAGCTAAGTAATGAAGGACTGCATCCGGATCACTTCCTCTCATACTCTTGATAAAGGCTGAAATCACATCATAGTGGTTATCTCCTCCTTTATCATAGTGAAGGGATTTCTTCTGCATACATTCTTCTAATACCTCTGTCGTGATATGAATGATGCCATCTTCACTTCTATCCGTTGTCATCACAGCTAGTTCCACCGCATTAAGTGAACTTCTAGCATCACCTGCACTATGAATGGCAATGAATGCTAATGCATCCTCTGTAATATCCGCTCTATAGGCTCCTAGCCCTCTTTCCATACTCCGAATAGCCTCTCTTGCTATATACTGGATAGCCTCTAAGTTTAAAGGCTTTAACTCAAATATAAGGGATCTAGAGATAAGTGCTCTATTGACTTCAAAGTAAGGATTTTCTGTGGTCGCTCCAATCAAAATCAGTGTCCCATCTTCTGTATGTGGAAGTAGCGCATCTTGTTGCATCTTATTAAAACGATGAATTTCATCAATAAATACAATCGTTTTATTACCGCTCATAGCCAAGTGCGTTTTTGCCTGGCCTACCGCCTCTACAATATCTGCTTTACCACTCGTCGTAGCGTTTAATACGATAAATTTGGCTTTAGTCGTATTGGCAATCACCTTAGCAATAGTCGTTTTGCCCGTACCCGGTGGCCCATAAAAAATAAGGGATTGAAGTTTATCTGCTTTGATAGCTCTATAAAGCAGCTTATCTTTCCCTAGAATATGCTCTTGTCCTACTATCTCTTCTATCTTTTGTGGTCTCATGCGTGAAGCTAGTGGTGAATCCACATTTCCTTTTTTCTCACTAATATAATCAAACAAATCCATTTCTATCACCTCTTTTTATTTCCTATAGTTCTCTATTTTATCCTTAGTATAAAATATGTACTTCCTGAACACAAGTCTCCCCATCCTACTTCCCTATTCACTCTTCCCATTTTAAACAGATTTAAATAGATTGAATAATTTTAAACTTATAAAATATTGACATTTTACTTTTTTTATTTTATAGTAGTTCTAAATAATACTACTACAAAATAAAAATGAGTTATAGGTGATAAAATGAATTTTACTGATGCACTTTTCAAATTAGGTTTTTCTCCCATCGAGGCAAATGTCTTTAGTACTCTCTGTAAACATGGCGCCCTTACAGGCTATGAAGTAGCCAAGTTTTGTGGTATTTCAAGATCCAACGTTTATGCTGCCCTTTACAGTTTACAAGATAAAGGCAAATGTTACATCATAGAAGGAGAATCTATCAAATATATTCCTCTAACAAAAGAAGAGCTTCTCCTAGAAGCTCATCGTGAACTCCATGAAGTTATCGTTGCCCTTGAAACACATTTTCCTGAAACAAGGGTTTCTTCGGAGCCTTATATTACTATTAAAGGTTATGACAATGTCCTAGCTAAAGTAAAAAATACTATCTTAAGTTGTCATTCCCATCTTTATTTCTTAGCTTCCAAATCATATATCGATCTTTTTTCCAAGGAGCTGTTAGAAATTGTAGAAAATAGGCGTGTTACTATCATGTCCGATGGTCACATTGACCTAGCTAACGCCTTAATATATAAGAGAGGAAAACCTCCAGAAGGTTTTCACGTTATTATAGATACAAGCTCTGTCATTACTGGTGATATAAATGTTTCATCCTCTCAATGTCTCTATACAACAAACCCTGCTCTTGTACGTTTTATGAGAGAATCTTTCATTACAGAACTAGAAATGATTAAATTTACAGACAAATAATTTAGGAGGTCATGCAATGTATACTTTTGGTGGTACCTATACTTCAGATACGAATTTTTTTGGAAACAACGATGCCTTCGATTTGGTAAATGAATATGGCAGCCCGCTGTATATTTATAATGAAGATATTTTACGTACTAGGTGTAAAGAAATGAAGCATTTAGTCACTTATCCTCATTTCGTTCCTCACTTCTCTATTAAAGCAAATACCAATATTCATTTACTTCAAATCATCCAAGAGGAAGGTCTTCATGCAGATGTCATGAGTCCTGGTGAAATCTACCTAGCACTCAAAAGTGGTTTTAAAAGTGAAGAACTCTTCTTTATTCCCAACAACGTTACTGCAAGTGATATGGCATACGCTATCCATCATCACATTACAGTAAGTGTTGATTCACTTTCTCAACTCGCACTTTATGGTCAATTAAACCCAGGTGGCAAAGTCGCTATTCGCTTTAACCCCGGTGTTGGTGCTGGACACCATGAAAAAGTTATCACTGCTGGGAAGAAAACAAAATTCGGCATTAATCCCTCAGAACTTGAAAAGGTCAAATCCCTTCTGCAAGAATACTCTCTTCAGCTCATCGGCATTAATCAGCACATTGGTTCACTCTTTATGGACTATGAGCCTTATATAGAGAGTGTTTACTCTATCTTAGCTATCGCTAAATCCTTTAGTGATTTAAAATTCATTGACCTTGGCGGTGGTTTTGGCATCCCTTATCACAAGCAATTAGGTGAGTCTAGGCTAGACCTCACTTTACTTGGAGAAAATTTAGATGATATCCTCTATGCATTTGCCAAAGAGTACGGCAGTGAGGTACAGTTCCAGATTGAACCTGGCCGTTATATTGTCGGTGAAAGTGGCATAGTCCTAGGGCAAGTCACTAGTAAAAAAGAAAATGCAGGTACTCACTATTTGGGTACAGATATTGGTTTTAATGTGCTTCAACGCCCTATTATGTACGACTCTCATCACGATATAGAAATCTATTCTCGTCAGTCCATCACAGATCACAATCTTTTTACTGTGGTTGGGAACATTTGTGAAAGTGGTGATATCTTAGCCAAAGATCGTAAGCTTCCTCATGCAGCAGAAGGTGACCTTATCGGTGTGATGGATGCAGGTGCCTACGGCTTCTGTATGTCTTCTTCCTATAATCAAAGACCTAGATGCAGTGAACTACTCATCAATTCCCGCGGAGATGCTAAGCTTATTAGAAGACGGGAAACTTTTGAAGACCTTATAAGTACTATGCTTATTTAATAAAGTAGAAAAGCCACATCGGTTTATTATGCAATAAACCGATGTGGCTTTTCTACTTTATTAAATCTCACGCTTACCATCTAAGTCTTCTATCAACAAGTTGATTTCCAAATTCAGGTATAGATTCACCCTGTTCCTGCAACATCCTTATTAGGAATTCTCTATTATATAATACCTTTTTTGTATCAGATACAAAACTAGCACAAAGTTCATTATAATAATAAGCTGTATAATAATCTCCCATTCTAGAATAGCATACGCAAAGTTGTATAGCAGGAATCCATGTATAATATTCTTTCAAATCCATCCCCATATTATCCTTATCTTGTATACTCATCAAGGCTACTTTATACCAAAATATAGCATCTATATAAGTTTCCTTTTCCATAAAGTGCTCTGCCAACCTACAACAAATATCTGCTCTAGGCCTCCCCCATTTAAAAGATTCCAAAATAACATCTACTTTTTTCTCAAGCTGATGCGTTGCATGATAAGACTGAATAAGATTAGCTGTAGCCGTCTTCCTATCTTCCATCCAGCCCTCTCCAGTCGCTAGAAAAGCAGTGTACTGCTCTATAGCTTCCTCGTATAATCCATTATAAAATAATTCATTAGCAAAATAATATAGGTCTCTAGTAGAAAACGCCTCTTGATTGGTTTGCATATCTCTAAAGATTCTAAGGTTTCTATCGGTATAAAATTTATGCTTATCATGATAAATATAAATATCTTCATGCTTTATATTGCCAGCTACATCTAAGTACTCATGAATTCTTCCAATCCATTTGAATCCTTTAGACGCTTTTACAATACGGTTACGCCTCAAAGAACAAGTCGTATGCCCTTTTTCATCCCGACTCAATGAATAATGCATACTTATACTATCTACGCTAGGATCTAGGCTCTCCTTTACCGCTACTATCTTATTGCTATTGGATTCATCGATATAGTCATCTGCATCTAACCACATAATATAGTCCTTTGTTGCCTTGCTAAATGCATAATTTCTAGCTTTTCCAAAATCATCACACCACTCAAAATCATAGAGTTGCGCTCCAAACTTTTTTGCTATCTCCTTTGTCCCATCCATAGAACCTGTATCTACTATGACTATTTCATCTATAAATGTGCTTACACTTTCTAGGCACCTAGCTAATACCTCTTCCTCATCTTTCACAATCATGCATAAGCTTATCTCCACACAATCAGCCTCCCCTATAGTCACTTTATTAAACATATATGCTATCTATTCTTTGTCTTATTCCTTCTACTAAAAAAAGTACTCTTCTTTATAGGTTACACCTACAAGAAAAGTACCTTTATCTGTTAAAATTACTGTATAAAGAATATACTAGCTAAAGGAATAACTGTATAATCAAAGTTCCCTGTACTATTTTTAATCCAGACAACATCATTACATATCTGAACAATTTGATCTATTCCTATTGCACTGCCAATATTATCTACTATACCTATTGAGAATGGTGCTGCAGCACCTTGTAGTGCCGTAGATATACCTGCATCACAATCACAACCTACAGCCCCTGAGTTACATAACGGAAGATTGGGACCAGTAAAACCTGTAGGTACTGTAGCTCTATCAAAACTAACCCTATCAATATTACATATAGAAATAATAGTATTTCCTATTTTAACAGTATCATCAGTTATTGAGCCTGTTGTAATAAATCCACTCTTATTACTGTTAAAGCTATTCACTTGAATCGAAACGTTAGCTCGTTCTAGCCACTTAAGAGCCGCTATAATACCATCTTTCCCACAAGGTTTACATTCACAGGTTCCTGTACTTCCTGTACTTCC
>JAVVPO010000019.1:0-34041 GCA_036655715.1 Cellulosilyticaceae bacterium
TCCATAAGATATCTAGTTGTCTTTTCATAGTTCATTATTGTTTCGTTTACTAGATTTCTAGCCTTACAATTTAATAGAAATTCATACCTTGCCTCGCTAATATTTTTTGTTGCGTTTACAGTTCCAATTTTGATTGCTTTTTTGCGCATAAAAATACACCATTCTCTCCACATTTTTTTGTATATAAAACATGAATCAAACAGTGTAAACTTACCTCAAACCATTGCAAATACTATAGTTCTCTAAATAGGCCAATGACCTTACCTACAATTTCTATATTAATGCCACAGATAGGTTCCATGGTGTCATTTTCAGGCTGCAATCTTATATAATCCTTTTCTTTAAAGAATCTTTTAACGGTAACCTCCTCACCCAGTAGTGCCACAACAATATCCCCGTTATTTGCATGATTTTGATGAGCTACGATGATTTGATCACCATCAAAAATGCCTGCTTTAATCATACTTTCACCAGATACTTGTAATACATAGATTTTTTTATAACGTGCCATATTGTTAGGAATAGGGAAGTAGGTTTCTATATTTTCACTAGCAAATATAGGTTCACCAGCTGTTACTTTACCAAGCACAGGTACAGGCGTTACATTATCACCTAACCAATTCACTTCTTCATCGAGGACCTCAATAGCTCTAGGCTTTGTTGGATCACGTCTAATATAACCTTTTTTTTCCAAAGTTGTAAGATGGCTATGCACAGTAGAAGTTGATTTAAGATCAACTGCTATACATATTTCTCTTACTGATGGTGGATAGCCACGTTCTTTTAAGAGTTGTTTAATATAATTTAGTATTTGCTCTTGTTTAACACTTAATTTTTCCATAAGATTCCTCCCCGTTTTTGCTTTTATTATACCACGGGCTTAAAATTTATTCAAACATTTGTTCTGTATTATGCTTAATTACTTTAATTACTCTATACTCCGTAGTTTTACAATAGAAGCAGCCATTTTTCTTCTGGCATCATCCATTTGAGCATAATGCTTCTTAGTTGTATTAACATCTTTATGTCCTAGTACATCCGCTACCAAATAGATGTCTCCTGTTTCTTGATAAAGCTGGGTACCATAGGTAGAACGGAGTTTGTGAGGTGTAATAGTTTTTAGATTTGTTATAAGCGAACTATATTTTTTGACTAATATCTGAACACTTCTAACCGAGAGTCTTTTATTTTGCAAAGAGAGGAAGAGGGGAGTATCCTCATCTTTAC
Source organism: Cellulosilyticaceae bacterium (assembly GCA_036655715.1). Lineage (GTDB taxonomy): Bacteria > Bacillota > Clostridia > Lachnospirales > Cellulosilyticaceae > JAVVPO01. Next base: position 1,228 of record JAVVPO010000019.1, read on the forward strand.
ATATTTTAGATTCTCTTTCTAGAAGATAGGCTTTAAGACCTCTTTCAACTTCCTCACCAAAGTAAATGATGGTTTCATTCCCACCTTTGCGAGTGATTCTAATCCCATTATAATTAAAATCTATATCCTCTATATTAAGACCTACACATTCAGAGACACGTATGCCTGTACCTAGTAAGAGAGAAATAAGTGCTAAATCCCTTGTCTTGGTATAGTTATGATATCTTTTTTGATGTTCTGTAAGCTCTGTACCATCTTCTACACTATCTAGTAGCTTAGCAATTTCTTCAATCTCTAATTTAACAATCGGTTTTTCAGATATTTTAGGCATATCGACTAAAGCGGTAGGATTAGTTGATATGAGTTGCTGTTTATAGAAGTATTGATAAAATGTCTTAAGGGCAGCAAGCTTACGCGCCTTGCCTCTTTGTCCATTTTGATAAGCCATTGTCTCATTTTTCTCATTTTCTTCTTCATAATAAGAGAGATATTCTAGATACTTTTCAATATCTCTAGGTGTCAGTTTTTCAAGCTCTACAAGTGGTATCTCACTCATACTCTCAAGTTCTTTAAAAGAAGGGACCAAGTATCTAAAGAATACTCTAAGATCATAGGCATACGCAAGCCTTGTATTAATACTAGAAGTATGTTCTATTCCTCTAAAAAAATCAAATAGATACGGTGGTAATTCTGATAATAGTTCCCTTAACTGAAGGGTAATATGTTTCTGTCTGCTTTCATTATAACTAGACATATTCTCACTCCTATTTTTTAACGGTCCAGCCTTCTAAGTCACTGCGTTCAATAGCTCCAAATATTCTTGCTGAAAGATTAGGTATATCTTTTTCAAGTGAATAAATAAGCTGTTTTGTTGTTTCACGCTTAGTAACCCCATCAGCAGGACACGGGCTTTTCACAACAGGTAATTCATTCTTCTTAGCAAAGTATTTAATATCTTTTTCAGGTACATAAATAAGCGGTCTAATCATCTTAAGGTCCATCCGATCTAAATGAGTAATCGGTGCCATAGTATGGATACGCCCCTCATAAAGTAAAGACATAAGAAGTGTCTCATTAATATCATCTTGATTATGGCCTAACGCAATTTTATTACAGCCCAGTTGTTTGGCCATATCATTAAGTGCACCCTTACGCATTTTAGAACATAGTGAGCAAGGATTAGATTCTTTTCTTTCCTCAAACACAATCTTTGCAATTTCTGTTTCATAGACAGTATATCTCACACCTAAATCTTCGCAGAACTTAATAACCTTTGTTAAATCAAAGTTATCAAATCCAAGAGAAACTGTAATTGCTTCAAGTTCAAACTTACCAGGGTAGACGTATTGTAAATGTCTTAAAGCTACTAGTAGAGCTAAACTATCCTTTCCTGCTGAAATACCAACAGCAATACGATCTCCCTCCTCAATCATTTGATAATCATCTGTTGCACGTCTCACATAACTAAGTAAATGCTGTATTTTCATATTAATCATTATCCTCCAAGGAACTCTATTTCTAAGTTTATATTCCATATACTTCTATAGCATAACAAATTTTTACATACTTAGTAAATAAGAAAATATATTTTGCTTAGTATGAGAAGCCAACCTCATTCTATAGCGTATAACAAGGCTAAGTATAGGAAAATATCTTATATCTATGTATTAAAATATTAAGTATAATATATATATCGAAAATCGAACTTTAATTTTATATCAAAAATAAAACTACGGTATTTTTTGCATTTTATCGAACATTTCACTCGTTTAATACTAAAAAATTATATGATTGTTCATATTTTGTGTGAAATTTAGTCGTTAATCTCCTTTATATTTTGAATTATTTTGGATATAAATCTACTAAAATTATTTCTTGAATATTAAATTTGACATTTTATCTCTCAAAAAGTATATTTGAGGGATTTTCTATAGCCTAAGAGCCAAAAAATTGATATTATATTTCTATCTACCATACTATACAAGGGGGATCGTTATGTGGCAAAAGGTTTCTTGTTTATTTAAGTTTATATTAAAAGTATTTTTAGTTGTAGGCATCACTAGTCTTATTCTTTTTATGCTATCCTATTTTCTAGAGTTCTCTTTAGAAAGCTTATTCTTTGTTGTAGGGGTCATTTATTTCATAATAGGTGGGAGTACTGTATTGGGGGATAGTGATAGAAGAGTAGACGTTAATTATCTTCAAACACGAAGTTTAAGTCTCACTAAAAGCTGGGATGAAGTAGCGGAGAACAAAAAAGAGGTAGATCATGGCGCATCTTTTATATTATTAATGATTATTTCTGGTATTTTGCTTATAGGACTGACTTATTATTTTTAGCATTCGAACAGCAGGCGTAGCTATAGCTTATTTATAGTTATGTATATTTTTTATTATACTAGTATATTTTAAAATTTATATGTATAATTAGAATTTGTATAATAATACAAAATAGTATGTTACAATTGTATAAAAACGGAGGTAGAATAAATGTATACACAGTTATATGATATTCCCTTATATAATACATGGGCGCACATCACAAAAATAGACGAAGGTTGGTCTAAGGATACTAAATTTTATATTCAGGATAAACAGGGGGAAGAATTCCTCCTAAGAATTTCAGATATTAAATATCATGATGCCAAGTTAGCTGAATTTGAAATAATTAAGCACATAAATAGTTTAGATTTTAAAATGTCAGAAGCTCTATCCTTTGGCAAATGTAATAATGAGCAGTCTATCTTTATGCTATTAACTTGGGTTAATGGAAAGTCTCTAGATAAGGAAATAGAATCCTTAGCCAAAGAGCAGCAATATGCATTAGGTATAGAATCAGGAAAGATATTAAAGCAACTACATGCTTTACCTATCCATTCAAATCACTTGGAAAAGGTAAAAAGCAAAAAAGAAATGATTCTTCAAAGGTTACAATGCTATGAGTCTTGTGACTATCGCGTACTAGACGACGAAATAGCTATAGATTTTATAAAAGAGAACATAGATTACATAGAAATAGAGTCACCCGTTTATACTCATGGAGATTTCCATGTGGGCAATCTTATTTTAACCCCTAATCAGCATGTCGGTGTCATTGATTTTAATAGATGGCGGTACGCAGACCCCTATGAAGAGTTTTATAAAATGCAATCATTTGATAGGGAATTAAGCATTCCTTTTTCTAAAGGAAAGATAGATGGGTATTTTGAGGGCAATCCACCAGACGCTTTTTGGCAGGCCTTAGCTGTTTATAATGCTTATGCCGCTTTGTATTCTATTGTATGGGCTATTCCCTTTGGCAAGCAAGACATAGAAGGGATGCTAAGAAGAAGAGACTTAGCCTTTGAAGACTATGAACATTTCAAATTACTCATCCCAAAATGGTATACAGATGATTCCCTATGTCAAATATAATAGACGTCACCAATGATGTATTTGAACATACACTTTTATTAAAGGCTTCCACTACCTATAATTTAAATAGAGAAAAGTGTGTTGTAATTGGAGATAGATGGAGCAGCAGCTCATCAAGCTGGTATGCAGGCTATACTCGTTAAAACAGGTGCTTGTGATGAAGCTTTAGGAAAGTATCGTCATAAATGGATAGATTGTGAACCTGTGTATATTGCTGAAAATATCTTAGATGCAGTTTATTGGTTATTAAAAGACAAGTAGTAGAGGAGAGCGTATATGGCATCTAGAATAATGCATTATACAGTAGGGCATATTATTGCAGAAAGGCTTAATATTCAGGAAAAGAATAAATTTATCTTAGGTAATTTGGAACCAGACTTATCACACCAAGAAGATGGTAGTTATCTAATTGCTCATTTCATTAGAAAAAACAATGAACTTATGACAAAAGGCATAGATTGGTCAGAGTTCGCTGAACAGTATAAAGAGAGTATTTTAGAAGATATTGAAGTACTAGGATATTTTGTTCATCTCATTACAGATGCTTGCTGGATAAAAAATATTAGAGATACACATATTCGTAAGTATTCCGTTGAAAAAAGAAAAGAGCTAACGACTAAAGGCTATAGAGAGATGTATAAGTATAATGGAGTATTTATACATGAGTATCAATTAAAGAATATAATACATGAGATTAACAAGATAAAAGTAGTGGAAGCTAACATAAAGTATAAAGGCCTCCTAATCAATGGATTAATAACTGATTTTACTCAAACTCAAATACCCAATGAAGCATTTGAAGTTTATCCATATAAAGATATTATGGCATTTATTCAGTTAAGTGTTCAAAAAAGTATAAGTGAAATAAATGCTCTTAGAATGAATGAGCCATTAAGTAATCCAGAAGAATTTTATGTCTCTCAGTAAATCTGATAAATATTGGCCATATAGATAACCACATATAAAATAAATTGTTGAATAGCAGAATAGAAATCCTTATAGGTGGTTTTTCAATATAAGAAGAGAAGTTTACTTATATAAACAACTATTCGCGAAACACAAGTTTTACGAAGAATAGACGGTATAAGTACCCAAACCACTCTTTATATGGTTCTTCTACTTATACCGTCTATTCTAGCTTTACCTATTTATTTTATTTAGCTTACAAATTTTTTCCTTCGTTATAAGCTTCCGTTCTTAATTTAATACGTTTGCTATAATCAATAATCTTTCTATCGTACTCTTCATCCATAAGTGGTGAAGTTAATAAGAAATCAGCTGTTGATTGATTACTTGCTACTGGAATATCATATAAAGCTGCAATACGTAATAATGCCTTTACGTCTGGATCATGTGGCTGAGCTGCTAATGGATCCCAGAAGAAAATCATAAAATCAATATTACCTTCTACGATTCTTGAACCAATTTGTTGATCTCCGCCTAGTGGACCGCTATTAAATGCTGTAATAGGTAACTCTGTTGCTTCTGCTAAAAGCTTAGCTGTAGTACCTGTCCCACATAAAAAGTGTTTTGATAATTTATCCCTATTTACTTTTACCCATGCAATAATATCTATTTTTCTATTATCATGTGCTACAAGAGCAATGCGTTTTTGTTTTTCCATTTTTATGAGTGTAAAATCTTGTTCTTTATCCATTGTAATCCTCCTAGTGTCATATATTGTATATTATACATGGCTTGTATTAAGTTTGTATATAATTTTCATTAAATTTCTATATGCTTTTTAAAATCTTCACCTATTTCTTCGATTAGAAAACTCATTTTTTTTGAAGTATTATAGGATAAATACAGTTCAGACTTTGCCCTTGTCATAGCTACATAGAAGAGCCTCTTCTCCTCTGCTAAATAGCCTTCCTTAACACTTTTAGAAAGTGGAAATAACCCTTCATTGCATCCAGCAATATAAACTGCATCAAATTCTAAGCCTTTGGACTGATGGACTGTCATAATGGGTATTTTCCCTTTAAACAGATCGGTCTGCTCTAGTTGGCTATAATGGAGTGATGCTGTTGAAAGCAATCTAATGATATTGTCTTGGATAGATAAACTCTCATCATAAAGTTCTTTAGCAATATGATAGACATCTCTAATAGCTTCTATCTGCTCTTTGCTATAAGCACTTTTAAATCCACAGTCATTCATAATATATTGAATACTTTCATACGTACTCTGACTAAGTAATGTATCACGTATAGATCCTATTTTGTCTTTGTAGTCGCAGATATAGGGGTATAATTCTTCTAAGTACTCTAATCTATCACCATGTGTTATTTGAAGTTTCTCTATAAAATGAGCAAGCACTTCTCCAGTAGCTAATATATCCTGCAGAGCATTGTGATTAGGTTTTGCCTTTGTCTCTATATAGTTCGAGAGTGTTTCTAATTTATGATTCACCATGTTCGGATAAATCTTACATGCTAAATCAAGTGTATCGTAGACAATAGGATATTCTATTAAAGGTAAGTTGTATCTATAAAGCATACTATTAATAATTTGCAAATCGTACTTGATATTATGCCCCACTAATACTTTCCCTTTTATAAAAGCTAGCATTTTTTGTAATGCTATTTTGGGATCTATCCCCTTCTGCTCTAATTCTTCATCTGAAAATCCATGAACATAATAAGAGTCTCCTACAGGCTTTGTTGCTTTTAAAAGAACATCTAGTTCTTCTTTTACACCTTCTCTTCCATACCGAATCGCTGCAATTTGTATAATATCATCTGTAAGCGTATCTAGCCCAGTGCTCTCTACATCTAGTACCACGATCTTACTCGTGCTATAAGCTTGAAATAGCTGGATATAAGGATCATTGCTTTCCGAGTTAAACCAATCATGTAGATGCATATGCGCTTTTACTGCCGGCTTTAACTTCTGGAGTAGCCATTCTTCAATGTGTATGCAAGGATGTGTTAGGCATTTATGTAGTGCATAAGCATTTCTATTATTAATGCTATATTCAAACAAAGCTAAAATATCCTTTACTTCCTTACGTCTAAAAAGTCTAATGTCATCTATCTTAATACAAGGAATCCCTTCTGCCGTAAGTACCTTGTAAATTTCTCCTGCATACCCATTGGTTCGTGTCAGAACGGCTATACTACCCTGCCCTGCTTCTTTTGTTTTAAGAATGGACTGGGCTATAGATCTGAATTCTTTTTGTTTATTAGATGCTACAATTATTTTAATAGGCTCACCTATCTCCACTGATTGACATTTGCATTCTAAAGGATACAATTTACTATTACGAATATAGTTATTTGCTGCTTTTAATAAAGCCTGTGTACTTCTATAGTTAGTATATAAATCTATCTGAATAGGTTTATATGTTTTTTCAAACTCAGCTACCATACTTGTCGGTTCTGAGCCTCTCCATTCATAAATCGTCTGATTAAAGTCCCCAAACATAGCTATATTATTTTTATTAGCTAAAATTTTTATAATATCGTATTCCCTACAACTGGTGTCTTGCATCTCATCTACTTGAATATATTTATATCTACCTTGCCATTTTTTTGCAACTTGCTTGTCTTCTAATAGGTATTTAGCTTCTACAATAAGATCCATAAAGTCTACGCAGTTGTTATTTCTAAGATATTTTTGATACATTTTTATAATTCTCAGCCCATAATGCTTTAAAACTGCATCTTTAATAGCATACTGTTTAAAATAGCTTGGTACAATCTGTGTATAGTTATATCGCTCCTCTAAACCAAATGTTAAGCTATGTCTTTTGACATGCTCAATGAAACTTGCTAGTTCCTTATAATCAAAATCATAAGTTGGTTCAATAGCCTGTGTAACTTTCATTAGAACTTCTGCTGTATCTGACTCATCCATAATGCTACAAGGGAAAGTAAAATGAGAAGATTCCTTCTCGTTATTAATAAGATAATAGCAAAAAGAATGAAAAGTTTTAATCGTAATATGCCTTACTTCTTCCTTTTTGTATAAGGCGATTCTCTCTTCCATTTCCTTTGCTGCTTTATTGGTAAAGGTGAGGCAAAGAATGTGATAAGGATCTACCTGTTGCTGTAAAAGGTAGGCTGTTCTCATGGCAATAACCTTGGTCTTACCTGTCCCAGCTGGAGCTAATATTATGCAGTTGTCTTCTATACTTGTTACTGCTTTTTGCTGCTCCGTATTTAGGAAACTCCAATCTTTTTCAAACATTTATTTCCCCTCCTCTTTTTAGCTATTATAACATAGGCATCTGGTTGCACATAGTAGTTTTTCGTAGTATGATTAGAATACTTAAATTTACTAATTGGAGAGATATTATGGAAAAAATACTTGCTTTGTTAGAAGAAGCAATTGATAAAAAAGATTTTATTAGTTGTATTTGGAGTAATCCAAGAACTAAAATAGATTCCTTTGAAAAAATAAGTGCAAAACCTATTGAAATTAAAGAAATAGAGTATATTCAATTTGCTATGCTTAAAGAAAACAAAGAATCTCATGTAAATATCCTACCAAAGGATGCTACTACTTTTATACAAGAAAGCTGCATGGGCTTTAAGCAGCTTCAGATTTTCACAGCTAGTTCAGACTATCAATGTTTAATCAATAAAAAAGGTGTAGCGAACATCAAGAAAAAATCTGCTTCTAAGTCTAGACCTGTTTCTCTTGCTCATAATCGCAAGAAACAATATATTTTAGATAATGAAAAGTCTAAAGGTTTCCTTACTCATTTAGGTCTTATGGATCTATCTGGTCAAATCAAACCTTCTAAGTATGATAAATATAAGCAGATTAATAAGTATCTTGAGACGATCGAGGCGGTTATGCCTCACCTAACGGAGTCTCCTATACGTATTGTAGACTTTGGATGTGGTAAGTCTTATCTTACTTTTGCAATGTATCATTATTTTAGAGATATTCTAAATAAAGATATCGAGATTATAGGTCTTGACCTAAAAAAGGATGTTATTACTTTTTGTAATAAGTTAGCTGATGAACTTGGCTATACACATCTTAAGTTCCAAGTAGGTGATATTGGTAAGTATACAACGAACCAACGCATTGACGCCGTCGTTTCTTTACATGCTTGTAATACAGCTACAGATGCAGCTCTTTCTAAAGCTGTAGGTTGGGAAGCTAAAGTTATCCTTGCTGTACCTTGCTGTCATCATGAATGCTATACACAGATTCAAAATGACATGCTAGCACCTATTTTAAAACATGGTATCTTGAAAGAGCGAATCGCTGCTCTTCTTACAGATGGACTAAGAGCTCAGATGTTAGAAGCCTGTGGCTATAAAGTGAATGTTATGGAGTTTATCGATATGGAGCATACCCCTAAGAATATCCTTATTAAGGCTATTCATTCTGAAGAAGAAATAGATCCTAATGCGTATACAACTTATAAGTCTATCAGTAAAGAGTTAAGCTTAGACCTTTCTCTAGATAAATTCATCAAATTACAGTAGTGATAAAATATAAAAGGCGTATCTCTTTGCATTTGTTAAGAGATACGCCTTTTATATTTTATCACTGTGTTTACTGCTTAGCTATCTATTAGAGCGTGAACTTATTCATTATAAATGTAATAAATACGTCTGAGTAACCTAACATACGGTACTCTGAAAATGTTCTTAACACTTCATTAAGTACACCAAGGACGATAGCTGCTACCACATTTAATTCATTCAATTGTTAGTTAAACCTTGTATGAACCACTTTATAATTATGTCATCTTATTTTTCAAGTAAAGTACTGTTTTATTTGAGAAATTTGGTATAATAAAAGAATAGGAAAGGGAGATAACAGAATGGATACAATCAAAAAAAAGATGGCATTTACGCCATCGGTCATAAAATCAGAACGATATTTTCTAGATATAGAAACAACAGGCTTATGCAAACAAAGTGATATGATTTTCTGTATAGGCATTATGTTTGTAGATAAAGGTAGCCTTACTTCCTATCAATGGATTATTGATAATCCCGAAGAAGAGTTTCTTTTACTTACAACTTTTATAGATTTTACAAAAGACTTTGAGATAGTCATCACTTATAGTGGTAAACAATTTGACATTCCTTTTTTAATTGCACGTTTAAATACTTATGACTTATCTACTGCCCCCCTAGATGCTCTACCTCATATAGATTTAAAGAGATTTTCAATCCTTAAATTATTAAGTGAAAACAAATCATTAAATAGACGAGCGCTTGAGACAACTTTAGGATTCAAAAGGGAAATACAACTAGATGGAAAAGAAATTATAAAGATGTATAAACTTTATGCAAGTTCTAAAAACTCTTCTCATCAAGCTCTATTATTACAGCATAATGAAGATGAACTTCTAAGTGCCTACTTCTTTTATGAATTCTATTATATTTTTAACCAGTTTAGTTTTGATAAATTAGAGTTGCTTACTATCGATTCTGCTTCTAGCAAACTTAAAATAGTTAATCACTTTGATTTCCTAACGAGCTGTAATTTTACTTATATGAATCTCTTTATTTCCTGGGAAAATTTTACAAATAGTGTTTTCATAACTATTGTTCCAGAGGAACTCATTTTAAGAAAGTACTTAACGCCTTCTAAAGATTATGTATATATTTCTTCTCAAAATCAGATTATGCATAAATCTGTAGCACAGTTTATTCCTAAAGAGTTCAAAGAAAAGATTCTAAAAGAGCAGTGTTTTCTCACAAAAAAAGGAAGCTATCTTCAGCTCCCTAGTCAATACTTATTAGATTTACCCATATGGTATAATGATGTAAAAAATAGTTTTATAGATTATGAAGCTATTACAACAAAAGAAGATTGTTGGCAATATATCAAGCAACTTATTATCCCAAGAATTTTATAATCAATCTTGGGATACTGTTGTTTTGTAGAAGAAAAATATATTTATCATGTATCTATAGATTGGATGGCTTCCACAATCTCATTAATCACATCAGAAGGCGTAGATGCCCCAGCTGTTAATCCTACTTTGCTACATCCCTTGAAGATCTGTTTATCTAATTCAGAGCTATTAGCTATACAGTAAGTCTTTTCACATTCTTTCTTACATATCTCATAAAGCTTCTGTGTATTTGAGCTATAGCTACTTCCTACAACAATCATACAATCTACTTGTTTCGCAACTTCTAAAGCTTCTTCTTGTCTTTCAGTCGTTGCACTGCAAATCGTATTGATATACTCAAAGACATATTCTCCAGAAGTTAAAGCGCTTATAATTTCATCTACTATTTGCTTCTTATAAGTTGTTTGTGATACCACCAGGTATTTCTCATTTTTATTTAACTCTAAGAACTTAGTGTCATCTTTATCTTTAATAATCATACATTCATTATTTGCCCATCCATTAATACCTATAATTTCGGGATGAGTGGCATTGCCTACTACAATCACTTTGTAACCTTTTTCATAATATTTCTGAACTAATTTATGAATTTTAGTTACGTAAGGACATGTGGCATCTATTACATAGATATCTTTTTCTTTTGCCTGCTCATAGACTTCTAAAGCTACACCATGAGAACGTATAATTAGTGTATCTATTTCTCTATCTTCTATTGTTTCAATAGGAATAATTCCTTTACTTTTCAATTTTTCTACAACTGAATCGTTATGAATAATAGGTCCTAAGGTAAATGTGGGTTTAATACTTTCCGTATTAAAGGCTAAATCAACAGCTCTTTCTACACCAAAGCAAAATCCAGCTGTTTTTGCAATAATAATTTCCACGTTATTACCCTCCTAGTTTATACGCTGTTTTAATAATGTCATGATACTTTCTACAATATTTTTTATTGTTAGATGTGTTGTATCGATTGCTACTGCATCTTCTGCTTTTTTTAAAGGAGATACTTCGCGGTTAGAATCTTGATAATCTCTTTCTTCAATCTCTCTTAGAATTTGTTCATAATCAGATTCTAGCCCTTTTTGTTTGTATTCTAAACATCTTCTTTCTGCTCTTTCTTTTGAAGAAGCTGTTAGGAATATTTTAAGTGTTGCATCTGGTAAAACAACTGTTCCTATATCTCTACCATCCATTATAACAGATGTAGATTTTTGTAAATTTCTTTGCATTTCTACAAGTGCTGTTCTTACCTTTGCATAAGTTGCTACTTTTGATGCAGCTGTTGCTATTTCTTGAGTTCTAATAGCTGTACTTACGTCTTCTTCATTCAGGTAAATGCTTTGAGTCCCATTAGCATATTTAATATCAATAACAATTTCATCTAATAGCGCACTCACTTCTTCTTCGACTAAACAACCTACACCTTTATTCATACAATAAAGCCCTACTGCGCGGTACATAGCTCCTGTGTCAATATAAATACAATCTAGTTGTCTTGCAAGTTCCTTTGCAATGGTACTCTTACCTGCTCCTGCTGGCCCATCTATGGCAATTGAAAATTTGTTCATTACTGTCCCTCCGTAGTTTTTGTTAAATCAGGCCTTAGTCTAGCAGCTTCTCTTAAATATTGATGCTGTACTGTTGTTTGACTAAACTTTGTTGTTTTAACGTGCATAGATACTCTAATACACATAGTTAAAGAACCTTCAACATACATTTCCTGCATACACATAAGTGCCGCATGGATAATACCTAGTTCTCTAGCACCTACTGCTGGATAAACTGCCGTCAAATCCTTTGTCGCTGTAAATAGTATTTCTACAATATCTTCTATATGAATATCATTTACGGTTAATATGGCCTCTATTAGTTCTTTGGTACTATTTATAATATCTTCTTTGGTATTATCTGATACTGTAATAGCTCCCCTGATTGCAACAATTTCCATCTCATTGTCCCTCTTATCTTTTAGTCGTATTTTTCCTTTGTAGGTATGCCTGACTGATTAGGATTCATAATATCTCTTGTATCATCATAAACCTCATATTCCATCCATACATTTTCTAGGTTTTCAAGGTTTGATGCAATTTCGTCCTTTTTCTTTAAGCTTATGGCTACAATAAGTGCATTAATAATACTTAACGGTGCTACAAGTGAATCTACAAAAGAAATCATTTCACTTCTACCAATTAGTGTATAGTCTGCATATTGAGCAATTGGAGAAATAGTACTATCTGTAATAGATACAACTGTTGTCCCCCTATTACGTGCGAACTCTAATGCTTTTAAAATTCTCTTAGAATATCTTGGGAAACTAATTCCAATAACTACATCATCTTTATCTATTCTATGGATAATCTCAAACATCTCACTAATACTATTTGTATTAATAAGTTTAACATTACTAAATATAATGTTGAAGTAGAATCCTAAAAAGTTAGCAAGTCCCGCACAGCTACGTACCCCTAGTATATAAATAGTTTTCGCCTCTAATATTTTATCTACGGCATTATCAAATATTTCTTCATCTATATGTTCAATAGTATATCTTATTTTTTCTTCATCTGTTTGAAGTACACTTCTTAATACATGCTTTGTATCAATTCTATCTGTTGTAACTTCTAATCTTTGCATAGCTGTAAGCTTGCTCTTTACTAGCTCTTCTAATGCTTCTTGAAATTTAGGATAACCATCATATCCTAATTCATTAGCAAATCTTACAACCGTTGACTCACTTACCCCTACAATCGTTCCCAGTTTTGCTGCTGTTAAAAATACGGCTTTTTCGTAGTGTTCTAAAATATAGTTTGCAATAAGCTTCTGCCCTTTACTTAGCTTAGGCATACTATTTTTAATTCTATGAATTAAATCATTTTTACTCATTTTCATTTCCTTCCGTTTCTATATCATACTTTCTCTCATATAATTATATAATAAATTTATCTTTTTACAATGTTATTTTAAGAGTTTTACCTGAGATTGTCGTAAAAATAAGGCCAGTTTTAGCAACTGACCTTATTTTTTGTTATTTATTAAGTTGTTCTTTAATAACTACCGTCGCTTCTGCTAATGCTTCCGCTATTTTTGTATGATCTTTTCCACCAGCTTGAGCCATATTTGGTCTTCCGCCGCCGCCGCCATTTACAAGTTTAACTGCTCTAGAGATAATATTACCACAGTGAGCACCTTTATCCATTGCTTCTTTTGTTGCCATAGCAATAAGGCTTACTTTACCTTCCACATGAGAAGCAAGTACAACAACGTCTACTTTGTCTTTAAGTGTATCACCCATATTTCTTAAGGCGTTCATATCCATGTTCTCAAAACTTGCTACAAGTGCCTTAACTCCATTTATTTCTTCTGCTTTATCTAGTACTTCACCAGCTTCAGCTTTGGAAATTTGAGCTTTTAATTTCTCATTTTCTTTTTGAAGTGCTTTAGTATCATTTACTAACCCTTCAACTTTTTTAACTAATTCACCTTTATTAGCCTTAATAGCTTTTGCTACATCACTAATAGTGTGCTCAAGTCCTTGGTAATAGCTAAGTGCTGATCTACCTGTTACTGCTTCAATACGTCTTACCCCTGCAGCTACCCCTGTTTCAGAAACAATCTTGAATGTTCCTACTTGAGCAGTATTTACAAGGTGTGTACCACCACAAAGCTCAATAGAGTAATCTCCCATGTTTACAACACGTACGACACTACCATATTTTTCACCAAAGAGTGCCATAGCACCCATAGCTCTTGCTTCATCAACTGAAGTTTCTTTAATCGCTACGTCTAATGCTTCTAAGATTTTATCATTTACGACTCTTTCAAGTTCAGCAATCTGCTCACCTGTAAGTGCTTCAAAATGTGTGTAGTCAAATCTTAAACGATCTTTTGTTACATTTGAACCAGCTTGCTCAATATGAGAACCAACTATTTCACGTAAAGCTTTTTGTAGTAAGTGCGTGGCTGTATGATTACGTGCTATATCCATACGATCAATTTTATCTACTGTAAATGTAGCTACTTGACCTTTTTCAACATGACCTGCTACAACTTTTCCTTGGTGTACAATTTTGCTACCAATAGCTTTTGTTGTATTTGTGATTTGTACTTTACCTGTAGCTGTGGTAATCATACCATGATCTCCAGCTTGCCCACCACTTTCTGCATAGAATGGTGTTTTAAGTGCTACGATGTATACATTTTCACCTTCACTTGCATCTGTAAGTAGTTCTGTTTCATTTGTAAGGTAATCAATAGTTCCTTCTGCGCAGTCCTTATCGTATCCTACAAATTCTGATTTAACACTTGCATCTATTTTATGGAATACTGTTTCTTCACTTCCCATGTAGCTTGTTTCACTTTGAGCACTTCTTGCACGTTCTCTTTGTTTTTCCATTTCTACAGTGAAACCTTCTTCATCTACACCTAGACCTTTTTCTTCTAAAATCTCACGTGTAAGATCAATTGGGAATCCATAAGTATCATAAAGTTTGAAACATGCTTCTCCGCCAAGTACTTTTTCACCTTTAGCTTCTAACTCATCTGTATAAGTTTTTAAAATCCCAAGTCCTTGCTCAATTGTTTCATTAAAGTTTTTCTCTTCTACTGTAAGAGATTTAATAATATAATCATATTTTGCTTCAAGCTCTGTATATTCATGCTTTGAGTTATCTACTACTGTTTTAATAAGTGGCTCTAAGAATAATCCTTTGATACCTAATAATTTTCCATGTCTAATGGCACGTCTAAGAAGTCTTCTCATAACGTATCCACGGCCTTCATTTGAGGCTCTAACACCATCAGATGACATAAATGTCACTGATCGAATATGGTCTGTAATAACACGGATAGACATATCTTTTTTAGGATCTGAACCATATTTAACGCCTGCAATCTCACATACGTGATCACGAATAGCTTTTACCGTATCTACATCAAAGATAGATTCTACGCCTTGCATCATAGCAGCAAGTCTCTCAAGACCCATACCCGTATCAATATTTGGTTTTGGAAGTGGTGTATACGTACCATCTTCATTTCTATTGAATTGTGTAAATACAAGGTTCCAGAACTCTAAGTAACGGTCACAATCACAACCTACTGTACATGTAGGGCTATCACAACCAAATTCTGGCCCTCTATCAAAGTAGATTTCTGAACATGGACCACAAGGACCTGTTACGCCTACTTCCCAGAAATTATCTTCTTTACCCATATAGAAGATCTTTTCTTTTGGGATACCCATTTTATTTCTCCAAATTTCTGCTGTTTCTTCATCTTCTTCATAAACAGATACAAAAAGGTTTTCTACTGGGATTCCTACAACTTCTGTTATAAATTCCCAGGCCCATTCAATAGCTTCTTCCTTGAAATAATCTCCAAATGAGAAGTTTCCAAGCATTTCAAAGAAAGTACCATGTCTAGCTGTTTTACCGATGTTTTCGATATCACCTGTACGAATACATTTTTGACAAGTTGTTACTCTTTTTGATGGAGGTGTTTCTTGTCCTGTAAAATATGGCTTAAGAGGTGCCATACCTGCATTAATTAAAAGTAAACTATTGTCGTTTTGTGGTACTAATGGAAAGCTTTTCATTCTTAAATGGTTTTTTGATTCAAAGAACTTAAGATACATTTCTCTTAGTTCATTAAGGCCGTAATTTTTCATGTGTATCCTCCTAGAAATAAATGTTTTTGTACTCTTCTAAACATAAATCGAGTTTTTTCATTTTTTTTGCATGACTGATTCCTACATATCTAAAATGGTAAGGTTTATATTTCACACCGGTTATATGGGTTTTATGCCTAGGGTATCTTAGGATAAAGCCATAATTAATACTATTTTTCAAAAGCCATCTTAGTTGAAAGGTCTGCTCAAATTCGCCAAAAGGATCTTCAAGATGCCATAAACAAGAAGTCGTTACATCTATGGCTACACCTAATTGATGTTCACTACATCCTTGAAGCGTAATGGATTCTTCGGTCTGCCTTGCAGCAAGTTCTGCATCTCTATTAAACAATAGAGATCTTCTTATGCTTTGATTATATAATAGCCTTTGGTATTCATAAGATCTGTATCCACTTATAATTTGTAATGAAGATAATCCATTTTTCTGTAATTCTTTGTTAAGAGAATAAAACTGATAATAAACATCTTCTATAATCCAAGTATTAGCTATAGGCTCATGCATTAAACCCATTGGGATATATTTTTTATCTAACGGGTACTGTTTACTCACTATTTTAAGTAGGTCCATATACTTCCCCCTTTGCAAAATTGCAATTTAGGACAAAATAAAAAACCTTATCCCAAATTAGGGACGAGGTTTTCTCGCGGTACCACCCTAGTTATACCTGTAATAAGGCATCTCTCTAGAATTATTAACGGGAATCACCCGTATATCTCTACTCACTTTCAAGATATCCACTCTAAGGCTGCTTCTACAAACAGGTATTGGAAAACTCTCACCGCTGTTTTCCTCTCTGAAAATCCTTATTTATATACTCTTCCTCTTCATCGTGTTTAATATATGTATATACTTAGCATAGCTTGTAATATTCTTATTATGATACGATTATATGTAATGTTTCCCTTTTTGTCAATAAAGATTACATATAATTCCCTAGTTATCCTGTAAAGAATAACTAGGGAATAGGTTTTACATCATTTCATGTATTCTATGATTTGTCATATCTATGAGCTGTTTACCACGGTTAAAAGCTTGCTTTCTTTGCATATTGCTTGATAAAGCATACGCCACACCTAGCGCTCCTAGTGTACCGCCAATAACTGCACCTGTAAAAAACCTATTCATAAACATAGAATTTTCCCCTTCCATTTAATCACTTTTTAATAGATAAACTAAAACCTTTTGTTTGTTTTAGTTTGCACTATTTATAAGAAAAAAATACAATAAGGGTTTTTATTTATTGGTGCTATAAGCGTTAGGCATTTCTTGTAATTTTACTTGAATCGTATGCTTGGATGCCCCTCTAATCAATTTCACATTAATCAGGTCATCTACTTTTTTGGCAAGTAATATTTGTTTAAGTTCATTCATTGTTGTGATTTTTTGATCATCAAACTCTAGGATAATGTCTCCTGGTTTAATACCACCCATATCAGCACTACTACCTGGTACAACTTGAACAATCAGTATACCTACTGGTATTTCATAGAAATTACCAAGTTCTTCAGTTAAATCCTGTCCTTTAATACCCAGACTCGGTCTAACAATACGCCCTTTTTCCATAAGCTCACCTACAATAGGCATAACATCGTTCATTGGCAGTGCAAATCCCATCCCCTCTATAGTACCATCTACTAGCTTAATGGTATTAATACCTATGACTTCACCACTTGGTCCTACTAATGCGCCTCCACTATTCCCTGGATTAATAGCAGCATCTGTTTGAATTAGGTTAAGCTTTTGATCTGTTAGGTTAATCTCTCTATTAAGTGCACTAATAACACCTACTGTAACTGTATTATTATAAGCTTCGTTAATAGGATTCCCTATTGCTATTGCTAAGTCACCTACTCTGATGTCACTGCTATTGCCAATAGGCGCTGGCCTAATCTGGCCACGTGCTTCTTCTGGAATATCTGCTTTGTTGACAGCTATAACAGCTATGTCTGTAATAGTATCCGTACCAATAAGCATAGCAGAAGATTTTTCATTTCCTAAGAAAGTAACTGTTAATGTACTTGCCCCTTCTACTACATGGGCATTGCTGATAATATATATTTTCTCTTCATCCTCATCAAATATAACACCAGATCCTAATCCTGACTGGTTGAACTCCCCAGCCCAAGTCGCTACAGTTTTGTTATTTTTAATAGATACAACAGAAGGTCCTACATTTTCTGCTATATCCGCTATAGAATTGTTCGTGGTTAGTGGTGCCACATAAGAAGGTATATAGGCGATATCAGTAGCTTCTATACTCTTTTCTTCCTCTGGAGCTCCTCCTCCTATGAACTTCTCCACTAGAGGATTGGCAACAGCAAACCCTGTACCGATTGAAGCGCCCCCCACTATGCTTATTATAAGCAACCCTGCTATAAACTTTGAAAAAGAGTGTTTAGAGCGTTTAGACTGCTTAGTTTTTATGGTTTCATGATAATAAGAGCTTTGCCTTATACACTCTGCCCTCTTATCCTCTTCATAAAAACTAGGGATAACCGCTTCTTCTTCTACCTGTTCTCCTTTTGGCAATGAACTTTCTTCACCCGTATAAGCAACATCTATAATCATTTGTTCTTCTCTACTACTCTTAGGATTATTATCTTCAGAGAAACTATTATCCCTATTGCGTGGATTATCATCTTGCATAACTATTTCCTCCGTTTCACTTTGGTCATAACTCATAATTGTAGTATATATTCCCATTTTGAATTTTTCATTAAGACATTTGAATATTTTATGAAGTCATTGTAAAAGAAGATAGATTTACTTAGTATTTATCTTTGCTTTAGGAAGAGAAAAATAAAATTGCACCATTTCTCCTTCTTCTGAAGATATTTTAATTTCTTCTCCATGTTGCTTAATAATCTCTTTTACAATTACAAGACCTATACCCATTCCTTTTTTATCTTTACCACGTGATAAGTCTGCTTTGTAAAAACGTTCCCATATACTATGTTGTTCTTCAAACGGAATAGGTTGTCCGCTATTTTTAATATAAATCCATACTTTGTTTTGCTTAGATAAAGTCTCTATTTCAATAGTTCCTTCTACATTAACAAACTTAAAAGCATTATCTAATAGATTCTGAACAACTCTAACAATTTTTTCTGGATCTGCGAAAACGATTTGTTCTTTACTATCTAATATTAAGTTTACATGGACTTGTTTCTCACGAATAATATTTTCGAAATTAGCTAGTATATCTTTTGTCATTTCATGAATATCAAAATCCATTTTTTTAAGAGGGAGATTCCCCTCCTCCATTTTATTTAATTCAAGTATATCATTAGTCATCTTAATCATGCGTTGAGATTCATTTAAAACAATATTTAAGTATTTCTCCTGTTTCTCTAGAGGAATTGTCCCATCTAATATGGCTGTAACAAACCCCTGGATACTTGTAAGTGGAGATCTCATATCATGGGATACGTTAGCAATAAAAGATTTTCTGTTCTCTTCTATTTTATCTAACTCACTGGCCATGTAGTTAAGTGAAGCGGCTAGTTCACCAATTTCATCTTCCCCTTCAATAGAAATCCGTTTATCAAACTCACCATTGGCTATTTTTTTTGCTACCTCATTCATTTCTTTAAGTGGTTTAGTCATTTGCCGTGAAATAATAAATATCACAAGGAAAATGATAGCACACGTAATACTCCCTACCTTAAATATAATCACCCTTACATCTTTAATCGTTTCAAGTATTTGAGGCATAGGCGTGTGAATGAATAAAGCATATTCTACTTTTCCAAAGATTTCTATAGGATAGCCGATAGTTAGTACAGGTGTTGTAAAGTACTCTTCAAATCCTGTTTCTATTCTTACAACTTTCCCATCTAGTACTTGCTGTATCACATACTGATCTGATAATTTCTGATTAGCTATGGCTTTATTTGTATCTTCGGATACAACAATCATCGTATTTTGCTTATCTACGATCCAAGTTGTAGCATCCAAATACCCGTTTAAAACGTGTATTTTAAAATAAATTTGATCTATAGCTTGGCTAGGTGCACGTCTAAATTCACCTAACGCCTTATATTCTTTAGCTATCATCTGCGCCTGCTTAATCATAATATCTTGCGTATACTCTACAAAGTACTCATGAAAAGTATTAGAAAACATAACAAAAAAGAATAACAAAGTAGCTATCAGTATGCTTATATATAATGTGAATAACTTACTAAATAAGGTGGGAAATAGTGAACCTGTTCTTATTTTTCGAACTTGTATCCTACTCCCCATACTGTTTTTATGCTCCATGGGTGATCACCTTCAAATTTGTCTCTTAGTCTTTTAATATGCACATCTACTGTACGTGTATCTCCTACAAAATCATAACCCCATATTTTATCAAGTAACTGCTCTCTAGTAAAAACTTGCTTAGGATGACTTGCTAAAAAGTATAGCACTTCTAATTCTTTTGGTGGTAATTCTAATACCTCGCCTTGGTAAGTAACAGAATAATTGTCTTTATCTACAATAAGGTCTTCTAGCACAATTCTATTTTTTGTTTCAACTACTTCTTCTATAACTTGGTTACTTCTTCTTAAAACAGCTTTTACTCTTGCAATAAGTTCTTTAGGATCGAAAGGCTTTGCAATATAATCATCTGCACCTAATTCAAGTCCTAGCACTTTATCGAAAACATCGCATTTAGCTGTAAGCATAATAATAGGTATTTTGCTTGTTTTTCTAATCTCTTTACATACATCATACCCATCCATTTCTGGAAGCATAACATCTAAAAGAACAAGATCTGGCTTATAATTATTAAAAGCTTCTACAGCTTGTCTCCCGCTATAAACTTCTTGCGTATCATACCCTTCTTTTTGTAAATATAAGGATATAAGCTCTGCAATGTTATTATCATCATCAACTACTAATATTTTTGTTCTATTCATTTTTCTTCCTCCTGAAAGCTATTTTAATTCAACAACCGTAACCCCAGCTTCACCTTCACCATATTTACCTGGTCTAAAAGTAGCAATATGAGGGTGTCTTTTTAACATAGTAGAGATAGCTGCCCTTAGAGCACCTGTTCCTTTACCATGGATAATAGTTGCTTGTTTAAGTCCTGATAAGTACGCATCATCTAAATATTTATCTACTACTGGTAGCGCTTCATCTACCATCATCCCTCTTACATCTACTTCTGTTTTAATATGAGATGTTTTAGAGATTTTATGACTAACACTAGGTCTATGCATTGTTTTCTTAGTGTTAGTAGGCTTTTCTACGTCTTGACTAACACGTTGCAAGTTAGAAATATGCACTTTAATAGGTAGTATCCCTACACGTACCATAGTATTCCCGCTATTATCTGGTTTGGAAATGATAACACCTTGTTGCATTAAATGAGTGACTATCACTTCTTCACCTTCTTGAATATCTTGTGGTACTTTCTTATAGGTTGTTTTTGGACCAATAGTCTTATTAATAATATGTTTTTGTCCTTTAACTGTCTCATTCATATTTTGTTTAACTTCTTGTAGCCCTTTTTCATCTATTATTACCTGAGCCTTACGAGCGGCTTGTCTAACTTCTTTTAAAGCTTTTTCTGTTTCTTCTTCTGCTTGTTTTAAGATCTCTTGTGCTTTAACATTAGCTCTATCCAATATTTTTTGTTTAGAATGCTCTAATTTTTTTCGTTGATTCTTAATTTCTTCTTTAAGATTTTCCGCTTCAGTTCTAAACTCTTTAGCTTTTTCTTTTTCTATCTCTGCTATTTTTTTGTTGTATTCAAGCTCAACTAAGATATCTTCCATCTTAACATTCTCTTTGTGTAGGAATACTTTTGCATCTTCAATAAGATGTTCTGCAAGTCCAAGTTTCATGGAAATAGCAAAAGCATTACTCTTCCCTGGAATGCCAATTAATAGCTTATAAGTAGGTCTTAAAGAGGCTACATCAAATTCACAACTTGCATTTTCTACTCCATCTGTTGATAACGCATAAAGTTTCAGTTCACTATAGTGAGTTGTTGCAACTGTACGAATTTGTTGTTTTCTAAGATGCTCTAAAATAGACATAGCTAGCGCTGCACCTTCTACTGGGTCTGTTCCAGAACCTACCTCATCTAATAAAATAAGTGAGTTAGTTGTCATCTGGTCTAAAATTCTAACAATATTAGTCATGTGTGCTGAAAAAGTACTTAAGCTTTGTTCGATACTTTGCTCATCTCCTAGATCTGCAAATACATCATCAAATATGGCTATCTCACTACCCTCTGCTGCTGGAATTTGCATGCCAGCTTGTGCCATCAATGTAAATAGTCCGACAGTTTTAAGTGTAACTGTTTTACCCCCTGTATTGGGTCCTGTAATAAGCAGAGACGTAAACTCATCTCCAAGATGCACATCTATAGGAACGACTTGATCTACCGGTAACAGTGGATGTCTTGCACGTTTAAGATTAATATATCCTTTTGTATTAAGTTTAGGTTCTCTTCCATTTATTTTAAGAGCAAACTCAGCCCTAGCAAAAATAACATCTAATTGACAAATGGTATCAAAAGATACCGTAATCAATGGACTAATTCCTGCTATCAGTTCTGTTAAATAGATAAGAATTTTTTCTATTTCTTCTTCTTCTTTTGCAAAAAACAGCTTAAGATTATTACTAAGCTCTATAACGGATGCAGGCTCCATAAATACAGTGGCTCCTGTAGAAGACTGGTCATGTACAATCCCTTTAAAAGCATTTTTGTATTCTACCTTAATAGGTACACAGTATCTATCTTGCCTAATCGTTACAACTGGTTCTTGCAGCATATCTTGATAATGTGAAGAATGTATAATGCCATGTACTGTCTCACGGATTTTATTATTAGTTGTCTTAATCTGTTTCCTAATCTGAGCAAGTACTGGTGTGGCATCATCTGCAAACTCATCTGGGCCTATAATGCATTTACCTATCTCATGTTCAATATCTCCATAAACAGATAAACTCTCAAAATACTCATTAAGATACTCATACGTGATGTCTATATTATCATCTTTATAATATCTCTTAAGCAACCTAGATGTCTTAAGAACATTAACAATATTTAGGATTTCTTGGCTGCTAAGTATGCCTCCAACTTCTACCCTTTTAATAGCTGAACTAATTTCCTTAATATGGCCAATAGGAACCTTGCCTTTTTTCACTGCCATATTAAGAGCATCTGTTGTTTCCTTCTGCCAAGTCGTAACCTTGGCAGCATCTGAACTAGGTATCAAAGCAGAAATCTTTTCTTTACCCCTTTCAGTTACAGCATAACCTTGTAATTTATCTTTTATCTTATTAAATTCTAACTTATATAAAGTTCTCTCATTCATACTCTAACCTCATTACATATTCTTTGTATTATGCTTTATTATTACACAAATTTCTTATTTTGAAAACATGCTTATACATTAAATACAAATAGGATCTATGAAAAGAGCTTTTATTGCTTTCCATAGATCCTATTTTAGTTGTCTAAAACTCTAATTCCTTTAACATAGTTCCTTGTATAATAGGGGCTATTTAAGTCACTAACCATCACGCCATGTGTCCCATCCGAATGTAGGAATTTACTATTATCCATATAAATACCTACATGAGAAACCCCTCCGTTATTACTTCCTACTGTATCGAAGAATACTAAGTCTCCGATTCTTAAGCTTTGCTTATCTATAGTTTGCCCGTCATTCGCCTGCATATAAGATACTCTACTAATTTCAACATCAAATGCCT
Source organism: Cellulosilyticaceae bacterium (assembly GCA_036655715.1). Lineage (GTDB taxonomy): Bacteria > Bacillota > Clostridia > Lachnospirales > Cellulosilyticaceae > JAVVPO01. The sequence continues at coordinate 24,886 of JAVVPO010000019.1, forward strand.
TATAGACTTCTTGAGTAAATCCTGAACAATCTACTCCATTATCTAAATCGCTACCTCCCCATACATAAGGTGTACCAATAAATTGCAATCCATAATCTACAATTTCCTCACCTGCAACTTTTGTATAAGGAATAAGCTCTGGCTTATCCACTTTAACATACTGTTTATAAATCCAGCCTTCATCTTCACTAGCCTTTACTTGATACCACTCTTTATTTTGGCCAATAATTCTCACTTCATCCTGATTAATACGATTTGTAACCTTTGATTGTTTATCAGGGTATTGTCTTAAATTAATATTTGTTCCTTGTACCTTGCCTACCATACCTGTAGAAGTTGGAAATAACTGTCCTTCTGGTATATCCTTGGCTTGTACCTGTATAAAAGCTAAGAAAAAGAAAACGGATAGACTTCCGCATCTTACGATTCTCTTCATAATTTCCTCCTTGGTGTATAACCCTACCATTATAAAATACTTTTATATTATGGAAATATTTTTTAGTAATTATACACTTATGAAAAAAAAAATAATTTAGTTCATAAAATTACCACTCATAATGATGAAGTTGTCCCTTTGTTTGCAAGCTATTAAAGCTATTTTGTCTAAGTGCCTCATAGAGTGCGATAGCTACTGAATTAGATAGATTAAGAGAACGTGCTGCTCCTGTCATAGGAATACGTACAGACGTTTCTTTGTAATCAAGAAGGATTTCTTCTGGAATGCCAGCACTTTCCTTACCAAACATAATGTACGCGTCTTCTTCGTAGTTAACATCCACATAGGTTTGTTTAGATTTAGTTGTTGCCATATAGATCTTAGGATTATTGTTCTTTTCTACAAATTCCTTAAAGTTTTTGTAAGTTCTTACGTCTAATAGATGCCAATAATCAAGTCCTGCTCTTTTCACTTGCTTTTCGTCTATTTTGAATCCTAGTGGTTCTATTAAATGAAGCACCGTACCTGTTGCTGCGCAAGTCCTTGCTATATTTCCTGTATTTTGTGGAATTTCTGGTTCATGTAATACAATATGCATAATCAATTTTCCTCTTTTGCTTTAGTCTAAATTCTCTTTTATCATAAGCCTTTTTTCCGCTTTTTGACAAGACCTATTTTCGCTTATTAAGTTCTATATACAATTCTTTTTTCTATTTTTGGTATATTGTATAGCTTATCCTCATAATATTTGTTAAAATGAACTTTATCTAGAAGGAGGGACTTACATGACATTCATTCGATCAGCTGAGTCAAAAGATGCACAAGCCATCCAAGACTTACTTTTAACAACTTTTAATACTTCAGCTGAAGCTGACTTAGTAGATAGACTTAAAAAAACTAGTTTTTACGATAGAGAATTATCTTTTGTTGCAATAAACGAAGATAAGGTTATCGGATATATTCTTTTTAGCCGCGTTGTTATTAAAAACAACAAATTTACTTTCCCAGGACTTATTTTATCACCTTACGCTGTGTCTCCAGAATTCCAAAACCAAGGAATAGGCCGACTACTTATTGAAACAGGGATAAAAAAGTGCAACTACCTAGGTTATAAAATAGTCTTCGCTACTGGAAATGATCCATACTTTAGCCGCTTTGGATTTAAATCACTAGATAACTATGAGCTTATCCCCACAAATAAGAACAAAGATATCCCATTAGTGTATGTGCTAAACCTTGATGCTGAGGATATAAAAGGAACAATACACTATCCTATAGAGTTTGCCTAATTGCATAAAACATAAAAAGAGATGTCTTTGACATCTCTTTTTATGTTGCTAACTATTCCGTTCTAATTAGTGTTTCCACCTCCACCTTGCCCACCACCACTACTACTGCTTTGGCTGGAATTCCCCCCACTTTGACTATTTGGGTTACCATCTCCGCCTGTAGTATAAGGGCTAATAGGATCACTTTTGCTAGTACCACCTTCACCTGTTGTAGACCCTGTATCTCCTGTTGCCCCTGCTTGCGCTTCTTGCCCAGTATTACCTGTTGTATCTTTTGATTCTTGACTCTTTGATTCTTTAGCTGGTTCACCATAATTATTGGCACTTGTTTTTCCTGCGAAATACTTCTCAAAACCTTGTTTAGCTAATTCGATGAATTCAGCTGAAGTTTGAGAAGCTCCTGCTACAATATCAACTTGAGCTGGGTCTTGAGTTTCTAGTAAATCAGCTCTAAGTTTTTCCATAGCCTCTTTAGCACTCATACCTGTTTTTTCTTGCATTGTAGAGTTGTATTCTTCATCTTGAGATTTCTTTGCAGCTTCATCATCTATATAATCGAAGTATACTTGTGTTAGCACATCTCCATCAAACGTAAGCCTTATGTGTGGAAACCATCCATATTGGTCCTGAGGACCTTCCATCTCTACAACCTGCCCATTCTCCATTTCAGCAACATTTGCATCATCTCTTGCTGTACGGCTACAAGCAGTAAGTAAGCCACTGCTTCCCACTACTAGCGCAAGTAATATTATACCTAATTTTTTCATATTTTTTCCTCCTAAATAAATTACACTATTGCGTATATGAATATATCTTTCCACAAACAAAAAAGACTATGCATCATACATAATCTTAGTTATCTCTTTTTTACACTGTATTCTAATGTATCATATAAATAAATATACTTTTTCTTTTGAAAATTATCTTTAGGTAGTAAAAAATACATAGAAGACCCAGTCCTAAGCACAACATGGCTCTTTTGAGATAATGGTGAAATGAGATAGTATCTATAATATTTATCTTTTTGTAAATCCAAAAGTTTTACTGCGCATAACTGATACATTGCTTCTCTAATCTGCTCATCTCCATAGCCTAATTCCTTTTTAATTTGCTTTCTCGGAATATAAATGCCTAAGGAGATTTTTTCACTTTGAATCCAATATCTCCATAAGTAAAGATAAAAAATGATAACCTTTTGGGGTAAAAAGTTATACACATCAAATAATCTTTTGATACTATATATATCCTCAGTAGGTTGATAGGCTTTAAAAGGTCTAGCTACTAAACTAAATACATCTATCTCTTTTGTTTTCAAAGTGCTTATCATCTCATCAGCTATACTTATAAGATGATTATATATCTCTTTAAAATCTTGATATTTAACTGTTTCTTCTGAAGGCAAAAGCTCTTTTACCCTTTCAAAACTAGGAATAACATGTGTACCCACTGCGTATTTAAATTCATCTGGCGTAAGTGGTTCATAAAGGGTATACTTTTTCTGTTTAATCTGATAGCCCTCCAGGGTATACATATTATAGTATTGTATTTCAATATCAAGTAATCCCATCATAACTAAAATCATTTCATATTTTCTAATACTAGCATGGGACATATTAAGATTCACTTCTAACTCTGACATACTATAAGTGATTGTATGATTTTCTTCTTGGGTATTCATAGCTAAATAAAGATATAAGGTTGTTCCTCCACTTAATATGAACTCATAGTATTGACTAAATATTCTATCTAAGTAATAATTATCTTTTTTCATTCATTTATCCTTTTTAGGTTTTACTATTTTTTCTATTTTATTATACTATAAAAGTAACTTAGAAGTATAAATCTATTCTTATCTTAATCCAAAGAAACCTCTAGCATAGACTTTTACAACAATCTATCCTAGAGGTTTCTCTGGATCTAAATATATTCCATTTACTTACAAATGTACATTTCTCTAATTCTGAGTTTCAATCCCTAAATCCTCTAGCTTCCTTAGAAGCTGATGGATTACCTTTTCTTTATTTATCACAAACTCACTTGCACGTAATCTTATAAACCTCCAACCAACTCGTTCTAATATAGCTTGTTGGCTTAAAGCTTCTTCTAACTCATCTTCTTCCTTCCACTTATCTCCATCACACAATATGGCTATTTTTTGATCTTTCCCATAAACTACCATATCTATTACATAGCTACCTACTTGCCACTGAGTTGTTACTTTATAATTAGCTTCCTTAAGATATTTTAGAATATTTTTTTCAAAAGAGGAAAGTCCCCTAAGGTGTTTTTTCTCAGTTGTCTTTGAAGCATAATTCCTACAGTAGTGAAGAAGCTCCTTACGTATATCTCCATCTTTAAGGCTTCCTTCTGGATCAAAGGAATGGAAAACCCAAACTTGATCTTTTGCACGGCTCATGGCTACGTTATATCGTTTTTTATAGAGATTATCTATACCGTAAGAAGTTAAACGCATCGTTCCTTTTTTATCATAGCTATCTACTAATGAGATAAAGATAATGTCACGTTCATCCCCTTGGAAATGGGATGGATTACCACAAAGAATATTTCTACTGTGATATTCCACAGGATTCATTTGCGCAAGTAACATGCTTTCTATCACTCCAGCTTGTTTTTCTCCTTTTAGAGTAATGACGCCAAAAGTCTTATTTGCATATTTTGGCTTTTGGCAGCACTCTAAGATAGTATTTACAATAGCTTCTGCTTCTTTTGGATTTACATTATCTACTTCCTCACCGTCTTCTACTAAGCAAGTGATAATAGGTGGTTTGATTAGCACACCACTACCTTCTCTAAGTGGCTGAATTTGCCCATTATAAGACATTCTATTAGAATATCCTATAATCTCTGGCACACATCTAAAGTGTTCTTTTAGCCTTACAGGTTGATACCCTGCTACTTGTGCTAAATCATAGATGGAAAATTTTCCAGAGTAAAGAAAATGATTAGGAATATCATAAAGATATTCTTTAACTAATCGTTCAACATCCTCTGATTTTTCTCCAATTGCAAGTGGACTTACTTGCTCATTATCTCCTACAATGAGCACTTGCTTACCAAGATATAAGGCAACTAGAGCCATTACATCCGCTTGACTTGCTTCATCTATAATGACTACATCAAATTTATTTTCTTTGGGATTAAAGTTTTCAACCACTTTATTAAGAGGCATAATCCAAACAGGCACAGCACTTTGACATTTCGGCATTAATTTTCTTGCCTCAGCTTTAAGTGATTCTGTATTTTTTCCTTTTCCTGCCCCTAGCTTAATAATAAGTTGTTTCCATCCTTCTATCGCCTGAACTTGGCTTCTATCTTTATCAAAGGCTATGAGCTTATGTAACCATGCTTTATTAAATGCCAATTGGCTTGTATTAGTCTTAATAAGTTCTTCAAATTGTTTCATTTCCTCTTGCATCGCTTCAAGGGACTGACTATTTCTTTGATGAATGCCTTCTACAAATTGATGATATAGCCAAACCTCTTCTATATTCTTCGGTATGACACTTTCTCCATAGCTATCTATCCTATTATTGATTTTGTAAGCCCATGTAGGTGCTACAGCCTCTAGCTGCCCAAGGAGACTTCTTCTTTTTTCTATTGGTCCCTGCAGTAATTGAACATCTAAAATCTTCTCATAGCACTTACTATATAAGTTTACATCATTTTCTTTTAGTGCCTTTTGAATGGTCGTAAGGGTTTCACTTTTTCTATAAGATAAATTCTTCTTGATTGCTTCTTCAAGCTCTTTTTTAGCGATTGTTATTCTTTTTTCTTCTAACCTATAAATCTGATAAGCTATTGCTTCTTTTAACTTAATAGCTAATTCATCCTTGATATTTCTTATTTCACTATACTTATGATGTGAAAAATCTCTTAAATCATCTAAGTTTTCTACATCCACTTGATAGCCTTTAAGTTCATCTAGGATAGGCTTCCATTGGTTTTCATACCACTCTAAGTTTTGCAAGATAACTTGTCTATACTTCTTACAAGTCTCTTCAAAATGGCTTCCCATATGTTCTACCCGTTCTGCGCCAAGCGCTGCCATTTGTCTATTCCATCTATATTTTAGCTTTTCTCTTTTTTGGCATAGGTTATAATAATCACTTAAAGCTTCAAATTCCTCTACTTTTTGAGGTAGCTGCCCATTAATACGACAAGCATTAATAATATTTCTCATATTAGGATTAAGTAGAGTCGTTATCTTGTTGATTTTTCCACCACTTCTTAGTTTTTCTATAATCACCTTAAATTGTGGCAGGGGACTAATCGTTTCATCTAACTCTCTAATCTGTGGATGGTATTTCACCAGTTGCTCCGAACAAGACATCGCAAGTTCACTTACTTCGTCAATACTCTTTAAAAGGTTAATCCATTTATCTTTTGCTGAACTTTGTTTACCTGCTTCTATGGTTTCTAAGCACCATTCTTGTTCGGTATGAATCATGCCGACTGCTACAGTTATAGCATCACTAAGTTTTTTTAGTTGATTTACAGTACATGGACAAGTAGCGCTCTTCCAATAGATACGATGTTTTTCTAACTGATTAGTTTTATAGTCCTTTTGTAAATCCAGAAAATCTTCTAATTCATTAGGGATTAACATCTTTTCTGGCAAGACACAATCAAAGATAATTTCTTCTTCCTCATTTAAAGAAACATTGGTGTCATAAAGTTCTTCCACTTGCTGTGCTGTAAGCGGAAAACCTACCCCTAGACGAATTGGCATTGGCATCCAACTTGCTTCTTCTTTATAAGCTTCTATGTACTGAATTACTTCAACCTGAGTATACTCTCTATGATCAATCTTAACTGGTGTATACTCACTCCATAAAATCTGTTTAAGTTCCTCTTTAAGATTATCTAACTTAGTCATATAGTCTTGTCTATTTTTCTCCAAACTTGCTATACGCTTAGTTAAATCACTTCTTTCTAGTCCTGATCTATGGGTGTGAATACCTTCTAAGGTTTTTTCTAGCTCTTCTCTACTTTCTGTTGTAGATAAGAGACTTAGACAAAGAGATTGTAGTTCTTCTGCAACTTGATCTTTTAATACAGATAAAGCTTTTTCACTATAGCTTGTAACTAAAATACTTTTTCCTTCTGAAAGGAGATGCCCAATCATATTAGCAATAGTATGTGTCTTCCCCGTACCTGGTGGCCCTTGTACTAAGACTGCTTGATTTCTTTCTAAATGCTTAGCAACAAGTAGTTGTTCTCCATTTGAAGGTTTTGTAAGAAGAATTTTTCTATCAATCCCATTAACATCTATTTCTGTTAGGTTGTCTACTTTTTCTAGGCTTGCTATACTTCCTACGATATCACCTAAAAACTCTGGAACTTCTTGATTGGTATGTAGGTCTTCTAATATAGAATCTATAGCTACTCCAAAACCTAAATTTCTTTTTCTAAGCATTAGTACAGGTCTTCTATAAATTTGCGGGAAACTTACATCTTTTTCTAATTCCATAGCACTTGCTTTTACTTTGCCATCTGGCGAAAGAGCATAGCAAATTTGGTTTAAAAAGGCATTGCCCTCTACTTTATCCATAGGACTTATATTTTCTCTTTGGAATACTTTATAAGCGTCTATCAAAAGGTCTTCATTAGCCTCTGGTACAAAACTTAGAATGCTCTTATAAAGCTCTGGCACTTTATCTACAGCATAAACCTTGAATTCAGGAATAGCTGCATCAAACTCTAATTTCACCGCCTGTAACAAGAGTGGATGGTGAGCAAATTGTTTTTGCTCATAATAAAGATGCCCATCTCCTAATAAGAGTTCTATAGCCTCTGGCTCTTTTTTCATTCTTGCATAGAGTGTGTAGAGCCTATTAAATAAATCATCTGCTTCTTTGTCTTGATTGGCTACTTCTATCCACTTTTTGCGTTTGACGATCCATTCATTTAAAGCAGTTTGCTTTACTACATCCTCAGGTGTAGATTCGGATTCCATAAGTTTCTTTTGTACACTCTTTTTAATTTTTGCTTCTTTCTCAGGTTTGTTCCATCCTTTTTCTAGCCAATCTACAAAATCGCCTAAAGGCTCTGGGCATTCTGTTATCAATGGTTTTTTAACAGATAAAATCAGTTGTCCTATTTCTACATTTTTCAAAATATTATTTTTGATAACTTGATGGCTTGGCATCTGATCTAGCCAGTAATGCCATTCTTGTTTATCTATACTACTAATAATAGGATTCTTAACAACGTTATATTGTTTCAGAAACTCAAAAAGATTAATAACTCTTTCAAGCTGTTGGTTATTCATAGCTGTTACCTTTCTTTATATCAAATATTTCTATATTCTCTTTTATCCTTTAACATATTCTACCACATTTTCTCTTTCTTCTGCATATTTCTTGGCAGATTACTGGAAGTTTTCTTATTTTATTGTTTGCATCCTATCTTCTCTTGATTTATGATAGTCTTAATACAAAATTATATTTCATTAAAGGAGACCTCATGGCATTGATTGATTTACATATTCATTCCACCCAATCTGATGGTACCTACAGCCCAGAGGCCATTGCTACTTATGCCAAAGTGAAAGGGCTATCTGCTATAGCTCTCACAGATCATGATAGTATTCAAGGTGTTTTATCTTGTCAAAAAGTTGGTGAAAATCTTGGTTTAAAAGTTATTCCAGGTATAGAGCTTTCCGCCTCTTATGGTCAGCTTGAAATCCATATACTAGGCTACAACATTGATATTTCAAACACTTTATTTCTCCATAGCCTAGAACAGCTTGCTCAAAACAGACAATCCAGGAATGAACTTATCCTTCAAAAGTTAAATGGCTTAGGACTTCTTCTCACCATGGAAGATTTAAATCCAGATAACACACCTTATATTGTTTTAACTCGTGCTCACTTTGCTAGTACACTCTTAAAAAAAGGGTATATCAATCACTTGCAAGAAGCTTTTGACCGCTATTTAGGAAATGGCAAACCCGCTTATGTACCGAAAAACCATTTATCCTCAAAGGACTGCATCAATCTTATTCATGATGCTGGTGGCGTAGCTATTTTAGCGCATCCTACTCTTTACAAACTTAACAAAGTAAATATGTATAATCTTATCAATATCCTTATTTCAGAAGGGCTAGATGGTATTGAATGTATGTACCCTTCTTATACACCGGCTCAAACAAAAGATTTTATTAGATTGTGCAAGAAGTATCACTTAATCTGTACAGGTGGTAGTGATTTTCATGGTGAAAACAAACCGGCTCTAGACTTAGGTATCGGCTATGGTAACTTACAGATTCCTGAATCCTTTTTAGAAGGGCTTAGTGACTCACCTAAGATTTTACTATAAAACAAAAAGGATATAGCTTTTGCTGGCTATATCCTTTTTATTTATTTATTAAAAAAAGATTCAATGATGGCTATTACTTGCTCTTGATTA
>JAVVPO010000020.1:0-1153 GCA_036655715.1 Cellulosilyticaceae bacterium
CTTAGTCATTTAGAATATAATTCCTTCCTTTACCTTTACCTATCGCAACTATTACTTGTTTTTCACACATCTTCTTTAATAAATTTTTAGTTGCTGTCTCTTTAAGTCCTATCTGCTCTCTAGCAACTTTATTAGTTATTGAGTCATATTCTTGTAGATATTCTACTATCAATTTTTCATTCTCCAAGAGCATTTTATCGGCACTTATCGGCATTTTATCGGCATTTATCGGCATTTTATCGGCACTAACATCTGATTTTTTATATAAAATCATTTTAAAGAAGTTTCCACTTTCCTTAATTGTAGGGAATACCAACCCTTTGTCATCACACTCTTTTACTATTCTTCTTATACCTGTTCCCCATTGCTCAATGTATTTTATTTCCTTAAAGAATCTTGCAATAACTCTATTTCGGATTTCAGACCTTCCCTCAAGTATATCTTCAACATCTAATGTTTTAGGCAATGCACCAGGGGATGTAATTTCTAATCTATCATCAAATATAGCCAGTTTAATATCTGCTCCTAAAATACTATAATCTCTATGAATTACTGCATTAATAACAGCTTCTCTTATAGCTACAATAGGAATCTCATATTCATCTATTCTTTGTACATCTGTTATTCTTCCACTTTTAGCAATGTACTGTTTTACAAATTTGATTGCATTATCTACCTGCTCATATAATGCACCTGAAAATTCCTTTTGGTCTATAAACTCACCTATATCATTTCCCTTAAATCTTGCACACTTAATCCTAGCATATTCAAAAAAATATTCATTGGATGATAGTAATACCAATCCATTGGTAGGATAATTATTTTGTCCTTCTGACTTAATAAGATTAAGATTCTTCATGCCTGTATCATCTACTATCTTCCCTGTTAATTTGCAAAAGTCTTCTTGCAGCTTGCTTACATCCAACTGACTTATCTCTACTTCGTAACATATCTCTTCATCAAAACAAACATTTCTTTTCTGTCGCTCTATACTTCTAATCATTTCTTCATCTGCTTGCTTGTTAGTTGCACCAACTCTTACATAAGTTCCTGCTAACTTCTTCTTGGATTTTAAATAATAAGGCTTAAGATTCCCCGGATAGAATTCTACTACTAGTACCAACTTATCACCTATCGCCTCCGTATATATTTC
>JAVVPO010000020.1:1253-4034 GCA_036655715.1 Cellulosilyticaceae bacterium
ATGATACTCCCTGATTACAAATACGCACTTTTCTTTCTTTTAACCCTAAGGCACTACCTATGTTTATGTCTAAACTTTTGGAGTTACTAACTAACCATTATATAAGTTTTTCAATATCTCTTTTAATCTTTGAAGGTGTTACAGTTGGTGCATATCTCTTAATCACATTGCCCTCCCTATCAACTAAAAACTTAGTAAAGTTCCATTTGATTTCACTACTTAAAACGCCTCTTGCTTCCTTTTTTAAATATTTATATAAAGGATGTGCATCTGCTCCATTAACCTCTATTTTTTCAAACATATCAAAGGTTACCCCATAGTTTAATTGACAAAACTCACTTATCTCTTTGTTACTGCCAGAATCTTGCTTGGCAAATTGGTTACAAGGAAATCCTAATATTACTAATCCTTCCTCTTTATATTCTTTATACACTTCTTCTAGTTCTTTAAATTGAGGTGTTAGCCCACATTTACTTGCAGTGTTAACCACTAAAGCTACTTTTCCTTTGAACTCCTCTAGCTTAACTTCTTGCCCATTTATCCTTTTTACTTTAAAATCATAAAATTTCATGACTTCTCTCCCTATATCTTTCCAGTAATCTATCGTTATTCTCTTGTTAACCTTCTAATGATTCCTTCATGCTCTAGATATAAAGCCACCAATGCTTTTCTCTCAAAAAGCTCAAAGTCTTCAAACTTAAAAGCAGGCGCTATCATCTCTTAAAGATTCTTTATAGTAGCCCCCTTCTACATGGGGTATCATATTAAGTTTTTCTATAAAATACTTTGTGGTATACATAAAGTGCCTTCTTTCTATTGCTTGATTATAGTCATTCATTAAATACAAAAAGTTCTTCTATCGGGGTTTCAACTATTCTTGAAATATCTATAGCTAATTTTAGAGAGGGATTATATCTCCCTGCTTCTAATCTCATGATAGTTTCTCGTCTAACCCCAACTTTTTCTGCTAACTGTTCTTGTGTCAATTCTTTTAGTAATCTATACTTCTTCAAGTTGCAAGTCAAATTTAACATAGCTATTACTCCTGATTTTCATAATGATAAAGCAAAAATCCCTGTAACAGAATTTGCAAGCCCCACATACTAGCAAGTGAACCAATCAAAAATGTGTAAGCTACATCAATTCCCATTCTTGAAACATAATTCACTGTAATAATCAATGCAAATACCATCCCTAAGCTATTCACTTTTCCTGCCACAGCTGCTGCTCTCTGTTGATTATACTTAAATCTCTCATCCATTAAAGTACCTGACATTTTCCCCTCAAAATAAAACCCAAAGAATCCAAAAAATGCTATAAAGATTAGTGCCGTTGGATCATTAGTCCATCTGTAACATATCGGCCCTAAAATCCCCATAAATCCTAACAAACCTAACCATGGACTAATTTTTCGTGTTATATTCTCTTTTCTTTTCACTTATTCTTCCCCCTCTTAAACGCGATATATTTGTATCTTTATAAGATAAATATATCACTTTCACTTTAGAAGTTCAATCTATATCAACAGCCTAAAAGTTTTTCTATCTTACGTCTTCACAATAGGCAACCAAATCTCTATTGTATAGTTTGGAGAGGTTATATCCCCCGCAGGATACACCTCAATATCAGGTGCATCAGCATACTCATAGCCTGATATTGGATTTGTTGTCTAATTCTCACCTAGATACCCTTCCTCATCCTATATCAGCTTCTCAATACCACTTATCGCGATCCACAACTGCACCAAAATAAGTATCACAAACCATAGTGATGAAAATGTATATTTAAGGAGTTTTCTATCACATTTATTCTCCCTAATGTAGTCCATTATATCTATTCTATGCCTATAAACTACAACGACTCCACCTATAAAGAATATCACTAAAACAAAACTAATTAATATATCCCCAACAGGCTCTCCCAAATATTCACCAATCATTCCTAGCACATCTGAAAAAATGAAGTTGTTAACTATATGTATGACAATAGCCCACCGCAAAGAATACTCAATCGCTACATAGCCTAATATTAATCCCACTCCAAAAGCAAATAGTCCCTGTGTTAAATTCATATGAGATGCACCAAAAAGCAACGCTGAGATTATAATTGCAAAACCCTTTCCATACTGTTTTAATGTTTGTAATACTGCCCCTCTATAGATAATTTCTTCAACAATAGGGCCCAAAAAAGCAGCATATAAAAACATGGAAAATGTCAAACTGATTGAAGTTGAAGATGCAATCTGACTCTCCAGTGTATATCCAAAAAGATTAAATCCTTCTTCCATGAAAAAAGCAATTATCGAGAAAACTGGTTGTAAAGCAATAAAACAAAATAAGATTTTTGTGAAAGAGCTTTTATTCATCATTTTATTTGTACCAATCATATCATTTACTAACGATTGTTTTTTACAATAATATGCTATAACTAGCATACCAAAGCAAACACTTACTATCATTATTACGCCACTGACATTTAGCTTTTCTACCAATGCCGCCTGCTCAGCCTCTGTTTTATGAAAATTTTGAATTAATATACGACTTATAAGTATAACATTAAACAAAATCACTATCACTTCATATTTAATTAATGTACCAGCTAATTTATTAATTCGCTTTTTAAACTGACTTTTCTCAACTTCCATATTCTCTATATTCTCCATGCCTCTCCCCCTTCTTTAATGTAAGCTTTATGTTCCTTCCTATAAATAGATTATATCACAAACAATTTTATTATATGTCTCATCTCATATATATTACATGAATATTCTGATATAATAAA
>JAVVPO010000020.1:4134-31606 GCA_036655715.1 Cellulosilyticaceae bacterium
ACAGTGCTGATTACGAACCACACCCTTCTTTACACGCGCCCCTCCAAGAGATCACCCCACCTAAATCATCTCCCAAATCTGCCTATCCGGACTCGGAATCACCGCACTATGCAGATACAGTCCACTCTCTACCAAGATAGCTTCCGCCTTCTTCATAGACGCTTCAACCGCTGCAATCTCTCCCGCAAATATAGCATAAGATTTACCTGTCATCCCTCTAGCAAGCCTTATCTCTATAAGCCTTACTGGACTCGTCTTAACAATCTCATCCGCTACACCCACGATAGATGCCACAGAGTAACCCTCAAGTATCCCAATAGCTGCCAAATCATCCTTCTCACAAGTCCCATAAATAGCTGGGTATATACTCGGATCTGGATTCCCTAACATATAGGTATCTACTAACACTTCCTCAAACGGAGATTGCTTGCCTACGCTCATCGCTGCCTCTACAGAAGATAGCTTCCCAGTAAACATGATAATATATTTACCTGGGCATACTGTCTGCATCATCATGAGCTTGATATCTGCCGCCTTCACCATACTATCTGCTGCTTTCATACCTATAGATACAGAGCGGTACTCCATAATCCCTAATGATTTATATTCATCCATTGCTATCCTCCCTCCTATCTCCTAATTCTCTCTATAATAATCAAATTATCCCTAATATCTATGACCTTACCACTTATACTTGCATGAATGTTAGCACTTAATCCTTCTACACTTTTACTTGCTACTAAGTCTCCAGCTTCTACACTAACACCTTTACTTACAATGAGTTCTGCCTTCTTGCCTATATGTTGGCTAACTGGAATATACACTAGCTCTGGGCAAATCTCAGTTTCATCTAAATATGCTTTTTTATCATATTTACTTAGTCCTAATCGACTAAGTAATCGGCTACTTGGTACCCTTGGGGTTTTCTCATCCTTTGGCACTGGATTTAAGTCCTTTTGACCTCTTTCTCCATGTGCTAACATTTCTTTTTTTATCATCATCATGAGTTCTCCTGGTGATAGATCATGATGGCATGAAAAATAAGAACATAAGTTGCAGCCACAACACCCAAGTGCTGTTTCAATACCTTGATAATGATTGAGTAATCCATTGGCAAAGGCATTCATTACTTTATGGGGCTCTACTTTGTGTCCTAACCTATTTCTAGGACATAAATCTGTACACATACGGCACTGTGAGCAGCTAGACATAGCTCGTTTGACAGCGTTTATATTTGCACCTTGTTTTAATCTATGTAACAAGTGATCTTTAGGTAATATAAGAATCGCTTTAGTAGTTTTAGTCAAAATAGTCTCAGTGGTCCCAAAGTATCCCATCATAGGTCCACCTATTAGAATACTTGTGTTTTCTGTAATTTCTACTCCCACTAACTTTAATAAATCTTTTACCTTAGTTCCTATTGGCACCTTAAGTACTTTGGGCGTATCTATATCTCCGCCTAATGTAATATAAGTGTGTGTCACAGATTGGTTTTTTCTTAGCTTATTAGATATATTAAGTAATGTCTCTACATTAATCTCTACTACCTTTTGGCTACTAGGCAACTCACCTCTTGGTATGACACGTCCTGTACATTCATAGATAAGAGTTACTTCATCCCCAACTGGATAGACTTTTTCTACTGCCTTCACTTTAATATGAGGATATCTCTGGGTATAATCATTTAGCATATCAATGAGTTTTCCATATTTTTTCTTAATGCCTATTATGCCCTCTTTGATATTGCATAGGTTCAATACGTCGCTGAGTGTATCTATTATTTCTTTACCATACTCTTCTAATAGCCCATAATCTGTATAAAGTAATGGTTCACACTCTGCTCCATTCACCACCAAATAATCCATATCTTTAGCTAATTTAAAGTTGGTCGGAAATCCCGCTCCACCAGCTCCTACTATACCTGCTTCTGCTATTTGCTCCTTTAATTCTTCGTAAGTCATATACCCACCTCCTTCACTATCTTTCTAATAATGCTAAATTATTACCTTCATCTACTAGACCTACTATAGCCGCATCTACTGGAGCATTTTTGTTATCGCAGGCGTACCTTGCACTACTTCCTGTAGCTACAAGCACTATTTCTCCAACACCAGCTCCTACTACATCTACTGCTACTATTTTACTTTGCCCTTCGCCTTCAGTTTGTAACGGTTTAACAATTAAAAGCTTATTACCTACTAGGGCATCATGCTTTCTAGTTGAAACCACACTACCTATCACTGTGCCTATTATCATTCTTGTTCGCCCCTTTAATTTTAGCTGATTATATTGACTACGCTTTTACAACTTACACCCAATGCATTAGCCTCATCTGTATCAATATGCATTTCTAATGTGTAACTTGGGTCTACTCTAATCTGTACATGATTTAATACACCACTACGCTCTTCGCCTACTTCAACACTAACTATCTGATTATCATGAAGTCCAAAAATCTTGGCATCTTCTACATTCATATGAATATGTCTTTTGGCAATGATACATCCTTCTACTAACTGAACGACACCTTTAGGACCTACAAGTGTAATAGGTGCTGATCCTTTTACATCTCCAGATTCTCTAATAGGTACGCTAAGTCCTAACTTAACTGCATCTGTCTTGGATACTTCTACTTGTGTAGCACGTCTTACTGGCCCTAAAATACGTATATTTTCTATTAGTCTCATATTCGTTCCAACAATAGTTACTCTTTCCTCGGCAGCGTATTGCCCCCCCATTAATTCTTTCATAGGATGTAATACTGCTCCTTTTCCAAAGAGAATCTCTAAATGCTCTTGTGTCACATGGAGATGTCTTGCTGATACTCCTATAGGTACTGTAATAATCTTTTCAGTATATAGCTCTTGCTTTACTAAATTTTTAATAAGCTCTTCTAATGCTTTTTGCTCCATCTCATTCACCACCTTAAGAAATGTTTAAAATAAGAGAGGATGAGGTAATGATTAACCCTAGGTCATCACCATCCTTCACCCTCTTAGTATCTTGCCTTATCTATTATTAGAATTTTGGAAGGATCTTTTCGATATCTTCATGTGGTCTTGGGATAACGTGTACTGCTACAACTTCTCCAAGTCTTCCAGCAACTGCTGCTCCTGCTTCTACTGCAGCTTTAACAGCACCTACATCTCCTCTTACCATAACAGTTACAAGTCCTGAACCGATTTTCTCTGTTCCTACAAGTGTAACGTCTGCTGCTTTAAGCATAGCATCTGCCGCTTCTGTAATAGCTACTAAACCTCTTGTTTCAATCATTCCTAATGCTTGATTTTTCATAATCCTTTTCTCCTCCTTCATTATAGATACTGGTTTTTCTTCGATTTGCTCGATAACTTCTTCTATAACAACTTGCTCTTCAGGGTTTATCTCTAAAGCTCCTGTTTGTTTGTTTTCTTGAGAAGCTTTAGCAATTTTAGGTGTACTTTTTTTCTTATCTCTTTTTGAAGAAGTTGCTTTTTCTTCTTCAGGTGTATTAGTTTGCTCCATCTAGCTTCACCTACACTCTCAATTTTCTAGCGCTATGCAATAAGATCTTTTGTACTTCTTCATGAGGGTTATTGATAATAGCAACTGCTGCTACTTTTCCTATTTTGTTAGTAGCTACTATGCCGTATTCAATTGCCTCTTTGACATCAGATACACTTCCTTGTACTACGATACTTACAAGTCTTCCACCTAATGCTTTCTCTGTTGTTACAAGACTTACATCAGATGCTTTTGCCATCGCATCTAGTGCTACAACAGATGCAACGTTTGATGCTACTTCTAATATGCCTATTGCTTTCATCAAATCACTCTCTTCTAAGCTTTAGATTAGTTTTGTGCTGGTAAGATTCCTGCGATATCTCCGTGTGGTCTTGGGATTACGTGTACTGCTACTAATTCTCCAAGTCTTCCTGCTGCTTCTGCTCCTACTTCTGTAGCCGCTTTAACAGCTCCTACATCTCCTCTTACCATTACAGTGATAAGTCCTGAACCGATTTTCTCTGTTCCTACAAGTGTTACGTCTGCTGCTTTTACCATTGCGTCTGCTGCTTCGATTGCTGCTACTAAACCTCTAGTTTCTACCATTCCTAATGCTTCTTGTTTCATCATTGTATCCTCCTAAGATATATGTTTTATTTTTTTATTATTTTTTATAGACAGTTAATAGATAACATCTCTTCAAGTCCTTCATCAGGGCTTGCTATGACTCTTGCTATAACATAACCTGCGATTTCATCGCATGCTTTCTTTGCTGCTTCTATCCCAGCTGTTACATCTGCTACACTACCTCTTAGCTTTACCATGACAAGTAAGGGTACTGCTAAGCTTTCTGCATTGGCTGGTTTGTTCTTATCTACATACTCTACAGTGACATCTGCCGCTTTACATGCTGCATCTATTGCATAGAGAGCAGTTGCTAAACCGTATATTTCTATTAGTCCTACTGCTTTTCCCATATGTCACCTCCTATTTACTAACGTATGCTACTTTGATACCTTCAAGTTTCATGTTAACTTCCATAGCTTTATTCAGTTCATCAAGACCAAATTTGTGAGTTACAAGTGTCTCCACTGGTAAGCCAATGCCTTTAGCTCTTCTTAAGAAATCAAGTGTTGTCACATAATCTCTAAAGGTATATACCCATGAACCTACTACTGTAATCTCTTTTTGACAGAAATCCCAGTGTGGATTGATTGTTGCATTACCATTATCTACGAAGAACCCAACTTCACAAAGTCCGCCTCCGCGTCTAATGAATTTGTAGATATTTCCTGCTGCACTAGGTACTCCTGTACATTGGAAAGCAAAATCAGCTCCGCCATTTGTTGTCTCTATTACTGAGTTACACATTGCATCAAAGTCTTTGTATTCTTTGAAATTAAATGTACACTCAGCCCCTAGAGCTTTTGCATAACCTAAACGCTGAGTATCTCCATCTACTGCAATGATGTTTTGAATGCCCATTGTTCTAAGTACTGCAATCACTAAAAGGCCAATTGGTCCACATCCTTGAACTAATACTTTACTATCAAAGCGAAGCATATTCGTTGTCTTAGCTCTTTCTACTGCATGCACAGCTACTGCTGCGGGTTCTATAAGAAGACGTTCATCAAGTCCCATATCACTTACATTGAAGATAGAAGAACCTTTGCGAAGAATGATATATTCACCAAACCAACCATTGAATCTATAATCATCATCTGGTAATAAGCCGTATACATCTGCTCCACTACTTAAGTTAGCTTTCTCTGGCTTAAGTGTTGTGAACTCATCACTTCTAGCAAGTGTTACTGAAGTAACTACTTTATCCCCTAGTTTGAGTGATTTACCCAGCATATCTGTTGTTACGTTTTTACCTATTTTGATGATTTCTCCAGTTCCTTCGTGTCCTAGTACTACTGGGATCAGACCGAATGGATCATTTTTGTATTCGTGTACATCTGTTCCACATACACCACATCCCTCAACTCTTACAAGTACTTCATCATCTGTAATTTCTGGGATATCATATGTTTTTACTTCTATTTGTTGTTTTGCTACTAAGTAAGCAAGTCTTCCTGATTTAGGAACTCCATTTACTGGTGATGCTACTGACGCAGTCCCCTGTAAGTTAGCCATAACTTGTTTAACAATCGCTTCAATGTTATTGATATTATAGTTTTCCATGATTTCCTCCCCTATCTGATATATAATGCGTTAGACATCACACATCTTCTTGCTCTTGTGAAGCTTAAAGCATTTGTAAGCCCTTCGCCTGTTTTACTCGCTATGGTAAAGGTTGTAAAGCCTTCTCCTCCAAATCCTATTCCTGCATAAGATGGTGCATTCTTTACAAAGATAGCTGTATCTAATGCTTTTCCGTATTTAGTTAAGTTGTTGACATTGGATGAGTGCATATGAGCTGAATGTCTATTGCCACCTTCAAGCTCTACAGCTACTACTATTCCTTCATCTACATCCTTAACTCTTACGATTCCTAAGATAGGCATCATAAGCTCTTCTTGGATTAGAATGTTCTCTTTAACGCCTTCGAAGATGATACATCTTATACTTTCTGGTGCATCAATTCCTATAGCTTTTAAGATGACACTTGCATCTCTTCCTACAAAGTTTCTATTGATGATGTATTTACCATTTTTCTCTACAAGTACTTTGCTTGCTAGTTGATTGATTTGATCTCCCACTAGTAAGTAGCAGTCATTTTCTGATTGCATATAGTAGATAAGCTCATCAGCTACATCTTCTACAACAATAACTTCTTTTTCTGCTATACATGGTAAGTTGTTATCAAAAGTTGCACCATTTACGATATCTTCCGCAGCTTTTTTGATATTAGCTGTTTCATCTACAAGTACTGGTGGGTTACCAGCCCCTGCTGCCATACCTTTTTTACCACTTTGTAAGATAACTTTTACGATACCTGGTCCACCTGTTGCTACTAATAAATCAATATCTGGATGTTTGAATAAAATCTCTCCAGACTCGATAGTTGGTTTGGCGATACTTACTGCTAAGTTATCAAATGCTCCAACTTCTCTAGCTGCTTCATTAATAAGGTTGACTGCTAAGTTAGCTGTTTTTACTGCTCCTGGGTGTGGATTAAATACAACGGTGTTCCCCGCTGCAATCATTCCTATGCCGTTACAGAATACTGTTTCTGATGAGTTGGTTGATGGTGTAATAGCTCCTACTACGCCGTAAGGTCCTCTTTCAATAAGGGTAAGACCTTGGTCACCAGTCCATGCATCCACTGTAATACATTCTGTCCCAGGTGTTTTCTTTGCCACTAATTCGTGCTTTAAGATTTTGTGTCCAACCCTACCCATACCTGTTTCTTCAACAGCCATATTGGCTAAGATTTCTTTGTTTGCCATAATCTTTTCTCTTATTTTAGCTATGATTTGTTCTCTGACTTCAAGAGGCATCATACGCAATTTAACTTGTGCTTTTTTAGCTGCTGCAATAGCTTCATTCATATCTGCAAAGATACCTAAGTTGTTACATCCATGACCCATAGTTCCCATTTTTACCACTACGTTTGCCACGATTTCTCTTAACTCTTCTTCATTCACCTCGTCACCCTCTTTCAAACAAATTTGCCCCTAACTTGGCAAGTTCTATATCTTGACTCGCATTACCTCCACTTACTCCAATGGCGCCGATTACTTTGTTATTTATCTTGATAGGACATCCCCCACCTAGTGTAATAATTTTTTCATCTAGCATGCCAGCAAGTCCCTCAAAGTCTGCTCCTTTTGCAACTAACTGAGCCAGTTCATGAGTTCCCATCTGAAGTGCTGAGGCGGTAAAAGCTTTTTTGATTGCTAATTCATAACTTACAACAAATGCTTCATCCATAGACTGCACACTTATAGGCCTTCCAGCTTTTGTGACTATGGCAATGACTACATTTAATCCTTGTTTTATAGCTTCTTGCCTAACAAAATCTATGATGTGATTGGCTGAATCTAGATTTAGCTCTTTACTTATCGGACTCTTATTTTCCTCTATGTATCTTGCTAACATAAAGAGATAATCTGATAGCCTATTGATATACTTTTTGACTAGAGGTACTACATCCTCACATTTAGTCAACTCTCTTTCCGCTCTTCTAGCTACTGTTCTTGCAATATCTACATCTGCGGATAGTGGTGACTTCCCTGGTAATATAAATGCTTTAAACTCATGAGACATACTCTCATAGTAGTCAATGGCTGTTTCTAAATCCTCTGTATCCCTTTCATCCATGTAGTTATCACGGCTCTCATACCCCGCTATCATCCCCATAAGCACTATGAGTTTTTGCTGGATACCGTTTAGTTCTTCCCACACTTTTGGCTGAGTCATTTGGCTTTTGATCTTGCCTAAGTAACTTGTTAATTCATCTATACTTCCTAGTGCTATGATGATTGGATGGTCTTTGGAAACGCGTGCTCCTTTAAAGAGGCTGGTTTCTCCACTATCTCCTGTTTTTGTATAAACTTTCATAGTCTCCTCCTATCACCCTTTAAAACTATTTCCTTTTACATATCTTGCAGCATTTTGGCCAAGTTCTCTATACTGGGTCTTTGTCTCAAGAAGTGCTTTGCCCCTTAGCTTATGAACTGTAAGGACTACTTCTTCATTACAAATACCTATACCTACTTCGAGCTGACTTTCCTCGGCTGCTTCTTTAGCTAGGATAACTCCTTCTTTATGAATGTTGGTTGGAATAACGTGATATAGTATCCCTTCTTCCTCTATTCCTGCTAAAACTTCTTGGGTTACATCTTCTTTATCTTCATAAACCTTGATGACTATCTCTGGTCTAATCATAATTTCCCTACTTTTGAAAGAACAAGCCCAGTTGCTACTGCATTTCTTGGTCCTTCAGTTCCTCTAATTTCGCCTTTACCTACTACCACACCGTATTTGGATAAGCTCTCTAGTATCATACTAGGAATTTCAAAATCTAGTGCACTCCCACCTACCAAGACCACATTAGGAATGTTGGTGAGCTCATGCTCTTTAGCTACACTTTTTAGTGCTCTTAGAGCATTTTGGATAAAGACTCTTTCCTTGGCTTCTTTTCTCGTAGCCATAATTTTTGCTAGGCTATGTTTAGACTCTATAGGTATCAGTTCTCCTTCTTTACATACAACTACTTTTCCAAATACTCTTGGATGAAGTGGCTCAGCAAAGAACTTAACCTCTCCTGTCTCTAAACGGATATGAAATAAGCTTTCCACTTTGGCTAGGGGATAACGTTTGATATCTTCTGCTATAGAAATATTTGCAAGTCCTAACTCTGTACTTATAAGCATCGTGATGAAGTTCCCTGCGCCACCTAAGTGAGTCACATTCACTTTACCATTTTCATGTAAAATAGCTGCATCTGTTGATCCGCCGCCTAAATCTAGGATGGCTAATGGGAAAGTAGTTCCCTGCGTCGTAAAAGCTCCTAGTACCGCCATGACCGCTTCTACTCCAGCTACTTCTACCGGTATATCTAATTCACTTTTGAGCTGATTAGCTAGCTCTTGCATCGGAAGACCATCTGCCTTAACCATTGCAGCCAAAGCTACTGCTCTTTCCATGCTTATTTCACCAGCTAATGCACCTTCTACACTCATAGGAACAAGTACATCTACTGCTAATGCATCTTTAATATGTAAGTTTTGACTTTGTGATACCTTACCTATCTCTGCTTTCATATGCTTAATCATATTGCCTATATTGCTATTTACTTGGCCTTCTATATCTACTATTTCTTTGTCCCTACCTAAGGCTTTCATAATCGCCTTACTTCCTTTATCAATAGCAACAGTCTCCATTTCACCGCCCGCGAAATAAATGGTAAGGCTTCCAGCTGGAATCACCTTTTCCTCTACTTCTCCTTTAGGGCTTCTAACGACAACTGCCGACCTATTACCGATAAGGCTTTTGGCTATTGGGATGATATGCTTGGTTTCAATCGCGGTTAGCCCGAAGATATTGGCTATACCATATGGGTTACACAATGTCTGTATATTCATCCCTTCAGTAGCTACTTCTATGGCACACATCATACCTAGTGGGATCTTTTCTATGTACCTTACTTCATCTACTATGGGAATCGTTTGATCTATTCTATTTTGGATAAGTACCGCTTCATCTTTTTGGACGATAGCTCCCTTTATCTGTCTACTGGATTGCTTGATCCGCCTGGCTGCTTCTTCATAGCCCATATGACTGCCTACAATAACAATATAGTCTTCACCAGGACTCATGGTCTCTAGCTTTTCTAACTGTACTGTCTTGCCTTTACCCATACCTTCTCCACTTGGTGTATTGGGGTTATGCCCAATCATAGTAGATTCAGTTATAATGGTTTGGGTGATTGTCTCCATTGCCATATCCCCTATAACAGGAGCTGCTTCATTTAGCAGAATCAAATCAATCTCACCTAAATGCTTATTTATCTTTTTAAGCCCGGCGCTAAGTCCCTCTTTAATACCCCTTATGTTTTGCAGTGTTCCCTTAGTGCCTGTCGTCGCTACCAGACTACTACTTTCAAAGATTACTTCTCCAGCTGGTCCTACACTTGCAATGCATACTTCTGTAGTTGAGTTACCTATATCAATTCCCGCTATTCTCATAAGCTTCACCTACGCTTTAACAAGAATATCACGTTTTTTATAAACCTCTAAAGTCTCCTCTACAAATGCCGCACATAGTGGTGCATCATATTTGGTTCTTAATTCCTCACTTATTTCTTCTAGTTGCTTTTGGGTTGCTCTATAAGGTCTTAGCATATTATAAATATCAAGTATTTTTGAATCAGGTACGCCTATAAGCTCTGATGCTCTTACGAAGTTCTCGGCTTGCTGCTCTTTTCCCTGATCTAAGGCTACCTTTGCTTGTAAAATAAGAGTATCCTTGGATATTGAAAGATCATCTATGCCTATATCCCCTTTTACCACGTTTTCCATGGTGATATCTTCTAGCTTTTTACCAGTCTTAGTACGTATAAGTTCTGGCCTTTTTTCAATGAGTGGATATAAATCCAAGTCGTCACCCCCTTATTTTTCTTTGACCTGTATTTCTATCATATCTCCTCTATCTCTAACTAACTCTGTCTCTACTGTATGCATAAGAGCTGCTTTCACCTGATACTTCGGTCTGACCATCGGATCATTTTGAGTTGCTACCGGAAGCACCATTTCTCCTTTTGCATACTTAGCCGCATTTCTACCTATGATTCTGTAAATCTCTAAGGTAAGAAGTGGTGCTTGTGGAAAGAGTTCTAAATTAGTAAGTGGATAAAGGTCTTTTTGATGAATAACAGCTGTTCCTTTGGACTGAAGACCTACGGCGATACCTGAACCCATAAGTTTTGCAGTGTCGTTACCCATAAAACATACATCCGATGTTCTAGTTACTCTCACGACTCTAGGTATCATACCTTCTTCTTCTATCCCTGCCATCATCTCTTTAAGTACATCCATCACGTCTAAGCCATTGATGGTATGCCCAATCGTCTTGCCGTAAGCTGGGCCTATACCTATACCTACTTCTTTTGGATTATGCCCTTTGACTGCTTTGCCACTTTCTTCTAGAACCATCTCACCACCTCTAGATGAGTTAACACCCATTCTATTAAGTTTAGTTTGACTATCTAGGTTGTTTTGGCTAAGCTGATTTACTACTTGTTTAACGATATCTGCAATAAGATTATCTTCTATTTTCATCACATCGCCTCCTACAGTTCATCTGGTGAAATGATGTGTGGTATATTCTTAATCTCTTCCCATCTGCTATCACTCATCTTATAACCAGTACCTGGTCCTTGATATTTATTTGGGAAGTTTACTGCACTTTGCACTTTGAAATCCGTATCTAGTATAGCTGAAGTATGAAGGTAATCTCCTGTAATTCTTTGTTTGAACATACTTAGGAGGCTATCTGCCACATCTTCAAATCCTGACTTCTCAAGAGCTTTCATGACGTCTACACCAGTAATACCTTTTTTCATCATCTCATCTATAGCTACTAAATCAGCTACAGTATCTCTATCTATCACATCATCACTAGAATGTGCATAAGTGATCGCTTCAATCTCTGCATCTGTTACCTCTGGGAACCCAAGTTCTCTAAAGATAACCTGCATCGCTTTTGCTGCCTTGTTTCTAACGAAGACAACATCCTCTTCTTTGACCGGTCTTAGACCACCATCTATCTTGAGATCTCTTTGAAGCACATTGTAGTCATCAAAGTCTTCTGCATCAAAGTTAGAACCTGCGAACATATTATCTTTGTTTGGTGTGCCGCTATATCCTGAGAAGATGAAATCTGTACCAGGAAGCATCTGCATAAGCATCCTTGCTGTTCTTCTAATATCTGAATGCGAGAAGGTCTGGTCATTACTTGAAGCTACTTCTAAGTCTAGAATAGCAGCGATTAAGTTTTCAGCTAAGATAGCTCTCACTCCTGATGGTACCGAAGTCGTAATCCCCACACAGCTTACCGCGCCATTTTGTATACCCTGAACGCCTGCTCCTTTGGTCACCATAAGGCATCTCGTCTCTAGGTAAAGCATAGATTTCTGCTCTGCATTACCCATGAGCACCTCTGAACCTGTACCTGAAGTGTATCTCATCTTGAGACCTCTTGAGGCATAAGCCGAAGCTAAAAACGCTTTAGAAAAAGGTGTATCATCTCCATCTATAAATACTTTTTCTGTACCATAAACTGAGATCGTTTCTGCATAAGTTGTAAGTCCTCTCATACCCAGTTCAAGTTCTACCGCTTCCTCCACAGCACACTGTGTAAGCACTCCTCTTGAACCAATTTGTGAACCTACTAATAGCCCGATCGCTGTAAAAGGTGCATACCTTGCTATCCCTACCGTTGTTTCCTCTTCTCTAAATCCTCTTAGTGCGCCTTCTGCTGCATCTGCAGCTATAAGGATTGGATTATCCTTGGCATTTGTAATATGTGCTTGGTTAGCTGGGTGAAGTCTAGCACGCATCTTCTGCATAGCCATCATCATCTCTACTACATTCATCTCATCCATAACTTCTGTAAGCTTTTTAGGCGTTAGCCCTTTAGCTATCTGAATGATTTCTTCTCTTGGTACATGAATATCTACTAACATCTTAGCTATGGATAAACTGCTAAGCTGCATACTAGTAGGTGATGTTTTTTTATCTATGTAATGATCTGCTATAAAGTAATCTATAAAGTCGAATTCATCTCTTGGCTTACCATCCATCTCTACCACTTGATTGTTTGCAATAACAATCGAAGCTATAGGATCAAAAGGACTTGCCATAGCCACAAAACCTTTTTCTGGCCACTCGTTGATAAATCCATCTTGATTAACAGGGCGATTATCTAATACTTGCATTCTTTTGGAACGCTTCATATGCATTCCCCCCTAATTATTTACTAAGTTGCGCCATAACTTCTCTTGTAATACGTGCAACTAAATCTTCATTTGATACAGCTTTTGAATCTGTACAAGTTGTCGCTGCTACTTCACTACTACCACATCCAGCATTTCCATCGATACATGGGTGTTTACCTGGAAGGTTCATACCTTTTCTAAGGTCTACTAATCTTTGTACTTCTTTAGTTGGAAGTTCTATTGCTCCGCCCATCATTTGAGTTGTATAAGATAATTGTGCGTAGAACTCTAATCCTTCCATCTTGAAGTATGCTCCTAAAAGGTCTGGTCCCCAAGTTAATGCACCGTGGTTCTCTAGAAGTACTGCATCATAGCTGCTGAAGTATGGCTCGATAGCATCTGGAATCTCTGGTGTTGATGGCATACCGTATGGTGCGATAGGTACTTCTCCAAGGAAGATTGTTGACTCTGGCATAATTTGTTTTACTAAAGGTATTCCGCAAATAGCATGAGCTGTACCGTACATTGGGTGCGCATGAACTACTGAGTTTACGTCTGTTCTACATTTGTATACTCTAAGGTGCATTTTGATTTCTGAAGAAGGTTTGTGAATACCATCTGTTTTTAAAACATTACCTTCCATATCTACTTTACAAATCATGTTAGGTGTCATGAACCCTTTACTTACACCTGTTGGTGTACAAAGAATTTCATTTGGTCCTATCTTTACTGAAAAGTTACCATCATTAGCAGCAACCATTCCTCTGTTATAAACTCTTTGTCCTATTTCACACATTTGTTTTCTGATTTCAAACTCATTTACTAACATATATGCCCTCCAATTTTTGTTTTGTGATGTATTATGTTGTTTTTTCTTTACTTATCTTTATACTATCACTCTGCCCTTTAAATTTCAATATAATTTTATAATTAAATACAAAATTACATGAACAATCTCAAAAAAAGCTATATAAATTAAGTAGTGCTTTTTTCACCTACTTAGTTTATATAGCTTTATCTTTATTTCCTCTATTTTTACTCTGCAACAATTACTTTAATGTTGTTTTTAAGACAAGCTTCTTGCCAGTCTTCATCAAGCATACTATCCGTTACAATACAATTTACTTTTTCAAGTCCCATTAATCTATGCATAGATCCTTTATCAATTTTGGCACTATCTACCGCTAATATAACTTCCTTCGCTACAGATACAAAACACTGTTTAATTTCTGTCTCTAATTCATTTGATTCCATGACCCCTCTTCTAAGATCTATCCCCTTACAAGAAATAATAGCTTTGTCTGCATAGTAACTCATAATATTATTTTTGGCTGTAGGACCTATAAGTGAGAGTGATTTACTTCTAAGTGTCCCGCCTGTTGATACAACGGTCATCTCTTCATAATGACTTAAAGTGGTTATGGCACTTACACTATTAGTAATAATCGTAAAACGCTTTTGAGTAGGTAACTGCTTAGCTACTTCTAAACAAGTCGTACTAGAATCAAGAATGATTGTTTCTCCCTCTCCTAATAGCTGAGTAATAGCTCTACCTATTTTTGCCTTACTTGTTGTATTTTCTTTAATACGATGATCAAAAGGTGTATCTTCTAACTCTTTATCTTCTGACTTACTTATTAGGATAGCTCCGCCATAGGTCTTCTTTACGATTCCTTTCTTTGCAAGTTTTTCAAGGTCACGTCTTATAGTCTCTTCAGTTACTCCAAATTTTTTGCTAAGCTCTACAACTTTAACTGAGTTTTCTCTATGTATTATTTCTATAATCGTATGCTGTCTTTCTAATGCTAGCATTTACTTCCTCCCTTCATCACCATCTTTGTGGTTTTTATTTGTTTCTAGTTGTTTTAATTTGATTATATCATGACAATTTATCACTTTCAATCTATTGGCCTACAGATTTCAATAAAAATGCTCCATTATATTTTCTAATGGAGCGTTTTTTAGGTAGACTTATTTATTTTTCTTCTTTGGCGTCAATTCTTCTGCAACTTCTAGGTTAACTGCAGCCTTGGAGTTTTTAGTTTTAGTTTTGTTTTTATTTTTAGCTTGATTATCTTTATTTTTTCCCATAACTATCCTTCCTTCCTATAGGTGTTACCTATATTTTGTATAATTGATAGTATGGCCATAAAAATTTTTTTTATACCTTATTAAGATCACCTTCCAAGATATTAGTTATTGTGTTACATATCTTCTTAGCATACTTGCTAAAGGTATTGAAACAACGGCCCCTACTCCTAGTTGAACCACATTTCCTATGATAGACGCCATAGGTGCTAATAGATTACCTACCATAATAGCTTCTGCTATATAATAACCTACTATCATCCATACGCCACTTACAACAATACCTATCATATTCCACTTTATACTACTTCCCTTATACTTATCATAAGCAATTTTTCCTACAATATATCCCATAACTAGTCTAATAACAAATGTATAAGGTGCCCATGCTGCATAAGGTGAAAAAACATCAAATAAGCTCATCCCTATCGCTCCTGCAAAAGCTGAATGTTTTTTTCCAAATAGGAACGCTGCCAGAAATAACGGTACATTTCCTAAATGAGTAAGCCCTCCTTGTGAAGGTCCTATCTGTATAGGTAATAAAGCTGTTGCAATATAAACAAGTGCTGCTAACATAGCTGTAATCACTAAATCTTTTACATGAGTATTACTTTTCATTTTTTCAGAATTCATTATTTTCTCCTTTTCTTTTTAAACAAATAAACGTTAATTATTTATTCAGAATCTAAAATCTACTCTTTATAATACTTTATTTTTTTATGCCTAGTCAATATTTTATCCTTATGCTAATTTTCATTTGTTTAATATAGTTATGCTATTAATATTTTTTATATTCTAACACAATATGTAAAAGGTCTAGATATTACCACTCCTCTAGACCCTCTCTGTTGTTTATCCCATCTGCATTTCATATTTTTGTTCTACCTTTTTAAATAGTGCTATAATACCCGAAGCAAGAATTAAATAAATAATAGCTACAATAAGGAATGGTAGTAATGTCCCCTGACTCATTACAATTTCCTTAGCATTTCTAAGTAAATCACCCATAGCTATGGCAGCGACAAGTGCTGTATCTTTAATCAAAGTTATTGCTTCATTCGTTATAGAAGGAAGTACTGAACGCATAGCTTGTGGGATAATGACATGTCTCATAGACTGCCCATAAGAAAGACCAAGTGCTTTGGCAGCTTCGTACTGACCTTTATCCATGGCCTGAATACCACCTCTAAAAATCTCTGTAAAATAAGCTGCATAGTTAATAACAAAGGCAAATGTAGCTGCTGAAAAAGCACCCATAAATCCAAAAGGCTTAATCATATATCCAGCAAATACAAAGGATATCCCTCTTAATCCATAGTATACAAAGAATAATTGCAACATAAGAGGTGTGCCTCTAAGTACCCATGTATAAAAATTAATACCTCTAGTCACTATCTTACTTCTAGTTGATACCCGCCATATAGCCAATATCATCCCTATTGGCATAGCTAGCAATAGCGTTACTATATATACAGAAAGGGTAGTACCTAGCCCCTCTAGTATTCTTAATGTCATATTGATTGCTTCTTGTAATCCTATAGAGTCCATCTGACTTCCCCTTTCTGCTTTACCACTTATTTAATATTTTTAATACTTAATCGAACCATCTGTTAGAAATTTCATCATAGCTTCCATCTATTTTCATTTCATTTAAAACCTTATTGATTTCTGTCACAAGGGAATTATCTGTTTTTCTAGCACCTATTCCATAAAGTTCATTTCCAAAATTTTCATCTAAAATTTTAAAATCATAGCTATTTACTTTAATTTGATACTCTGCTACAACAGAATCCATGACTGCTGCATCAATTCCACCTAGCTCAAGGTCCATTAGTACTTGAATATTATCTTCATATTTTCTAAGATTTTTAAAACCCTCTAATACTTCAGGGAATTTTTCTACAGCTCCTTGTGCTGAACTATCTAGCTGTAACCCTACCTGCTTGCCTATAAGGTCTGCCATGTTATTTATTCCAGCATCATTCTTCACAATGATTACTTGGCTATTCTCTAGATAAGGTTCTGAAAAGAGCACATCTTTCTCCCTCTCTGGTGTAATCGTAAAACCATTCCAAATCACATCAATTTCTCCTTGATTAAGTTCGGTAATCTTTGTATCCCATACAATAGGTTTAAGCTCTACATCTACTCCTAGTTTCTCTGATACGGCTGTTGCTAGATCAATATCAAATCCTATAACATTTCCTTTTTCATCTCTAAATCCCATGGGTGGAAATTGATCATCAAGTCCTACTACTAATTTGCCTCTTTCTTTAACTCCCTCCATCCCTGTTGTCCCTACTTTCGCACAACCAGTTACTCCTATCATTAAGACAGATAATGCTAATGCTATTCCTACTAATTTTTTCATTATATACATCCCCCTTATTTATATTCCTATCATTTAATTTATTTAACGTTAATACTATTATACTTTAATTCGTTAAAGTTGTAAAGCATAATAGTAATTTTATTATACTTTCAAAAAAAATCCTCAGATATATTTTATCTGAGGATTTTCATCTATTTATTTATTTGGCTAATATTTAATGCTTTATCATACGGTGTTTCTAAAACACCATTTTCTACCATCTTAATAAGCTCATTTCTTTGTGGATGATTAAAATCTACCCCTATAATTTCCCAGTTATTATCTACCGCTGGAGAAATTGTACCTTGTTCTTCAATATACATTTTAAGGTAATCTCTAATACTCTTACCACTTGATTCCCAGTGTTTTTTACCACTAATAATTCCTGCTTCTTTTAATCCACTATATCTGTAGTTATTAAGTGCTAAGTTAAATGTTTGATCTTCTTTCACAGGTTGTCCTTTGAAAGTTAAATCCACAATTCTTTCCCCTTCTGGCTTAGATAAATCAATTTTATAATCTACTCCTGCAAACATATCATAAAGATATCCTGGTTTATCTGGATTAAAACTTACTGATACATCCCCTGGCATAGCTTGGTTATAACAAGCAGCTGACCATTCCATATAAGCTTTTAATTCTTTTCCAGTTACTTCTACTACGTATAATTCGTTAGCAAATTTATAGATGTTGAAAAGTGTTGCATAAGTAATATCTCCAGCTAAGATATCAGAAGTATCCTTAAATAAAGCAGCTGATGATACGTCTGCATTACTATATTTTAACTGAACATCATTGATTAAATCCATAACGGCTGTATCTCTAACCTTACCTTCTGGAATACCTTTGATCTCATTTTCTGGTTGGAAGTCAGCTGATGCTTTTCCTAAAATACCACTTTGTCCATCTTCGCCATCTCCAGTTCCACCACCACTTACATAGCTTATAGTTGCTTCATGTGCTGACTTCACAATTTCTTCTAAAGCTTTATCTGGTACTTGATCAGCTACACTTACCGTTTTCACTTCACGGTTTGCTACTTCCCACTCACCATTTTCTTTTTCTAAAGTTAAATCAAACTGTACAACTTGTCCTGCATTACTTTTAGCCTCTCCGATTACAGTATTACCTTCTTGTCTTTCTATCACACTATGTGTATGCCCTAATAGTAATACATCTGTTTCCGGAACAAGTGAAATGATTTCTGATGCTGCATCTGTACCCTTTTCTTCATCAAACTCGGCTGTATAGCCTGTATGTGAAGTCACTATTAATACATCAATATCTTCTTTTTCTTTGAGGATATCAGCATATTTTCTTGCTTCTTGACCTAAGTGTTTCACTTCTAAACTCTCTACTTTATCTCCATCCCATCTTGCTAAGTTAGGATTTGTAAGACCAATTATCCCTACTTTAAGATCAATATCTTCAAATTCTTTTACAAGGTATGGTGTCATGTAATTTTCGCCATCTTTTGTGTAAGCATTAGCTGCTAAGAATGGGAACTGTGCTTCTTTACTTGTCTTGTCAATAAGATCTAATCCAAAATTGAATTCATGGTTTCCAAGCGTCATAGCATCATATTTCATATAATTCATAGCTGCAATAACTGGATGCTTATCTTCTGATCTACTATAAATATCATCTGTTAAAATATTACCTTGAAGTGTATCTCCATTATCAAGTAATAGTGTATATGGATTTTCCGCTCTTACACTATTAACATATGTAGCGACCTTTGTCAGTCCATCTTTTTCAGTGTATTTACCATCTTCATAGCTATATCCTACGATATTTCCATGTGTATCTGTTGTTCCTAAAATAGTTAATGTCACTTGATCTGAATTTGTAGTTTTTTCAGGCGCTATTTCTGCTGGTACTAATGGTGTAGCTGGCTTAACTGATACTACCTCTTGTTTTGTACTAATAACAATTTTTTGTCCTGGATAGATACGATTAGGATTTTTAAGTCCATTAATTTTAGCAAGTTCTTGCCATGTTGTTCCATATTTAGCTGCAATTTTGTACAATGCATCTCCTGTTTTTACTGTATAAACTTCTGATGCATAACTCACGGTCCCTAACATGCTTGTTGCTAAAATTGTACTCATACATAATGAAGCAAATCTTGTCTTATTACTCATAATACCCTCCGAAAAATTATATGTATTTTTTATTATTTTTATATTTAAAAAGATATTTATATCATACGTTATTTTTATGTGAACTTCAAGTTAAAGTTCGACTTTTTATCCTTTTTTTTAAATTTTATGATATTATATTCTCTTTTAATTCCATTTTATATCATTCTATTTATTTATTATGAACAAAATATTATTTATTCACTTATTAGTTCATAATATAAAGAAGTACAGATTAAAAACTAACCTGTACTTCTTTATATGACTTATAGTTTAAATAGTAGCTTACTCCTACTCACTAAAATTCTTGTCTTCCTTGTAACGCCCTTGAAAGAGTGATTTCATCCACATACTCAAGATCTCCACCTACTGGCACACCGTGTGCAATACGTGTTGTCTTGATGCCTAGAGGTTTAAGCAATTTACTAACATACATAGCAGTTGCTTCTCCTTCTATATTGGGATTAGTTGCAAGAATAACTTCTTCTATATTCTCTTTTTGGATACGAGTTAAAAGTTCTTTAATCTTAATATCACTAGGTCCTACTCCCATCATCGGGGAGATAGCGCCATGTAAGATATGGTATATCCCTTTGAACTCTTTTGTTCTTTCATAAGCTGCCATATCTCTAGAATCTTCTACTACCATAATCTGAGTTTGATTACGCCTATCATCTTTGCAGATAGGACACAGTACGTCATCTGTAAGCGTACAACACCTCTGGCAATAGCTGATATGTTCTTTAGCATCCACAATAGTATTTGCCAAGTTTGCCACTTTCTCCTTCGGCATAGCTATAATATGAAAGGCTAGCCTTTGAGCAGACTTTGATCCAATACCCGGAAGTCTGGATAACTCCTCAATCAGAGCTATCATTTTATTGCCATAAAAGCCACTCACTAGAATAAGCCTCCTGTTGGCATGCCTCCAGTTACTTTACCCATCTCTTTTTGTGATAATTCTTCTGCTTGACGAAGCGCTTCATTTACTGCTGCAAGTACTAAGTCTTCTAATGTTTCAATATCTTCTGGATCAACAGCTTCTTCTTTGATGCTGATAGATTTGATTTCTTTTTTAGCTGTCGCTACTACTTGTACCATTCCGCCACCAGCTGTTGCTGTAACTTCTAATTGATCAAGTTTTTCTTGTGCTTCTTCCATTTGCTTTTGCATTTTTTGTGCTTGTTTCATTAATTGTTGCATGTTTGGCATACCGCCACCAAAGTTAGATCTTGCCATTATTCGTTCCTCCTAGTTTTCTGTACTAATATCATAATTTAGTTTTGATTGTATATCTTTTAGTGTGTCTTCTATCGAAAGAGTTGTATCATTTCTATCTGGATTTGATCCGTAGAGTTCTTTGGTCTTGGCCTGATAAGCTTTGCTTCCTATAGGCACTACCTTCACTTCTCTACCAGCCACTTCCCTAATAACACTTCTAAGTTCTTCAATCCATTTATTGATACTTGGTTCCATCCCTATACCATGTACGATATAGAATGTATCTCCTTCTAACACGCCTGGTGATGTAGAGCCAAAAATGAATTTTGCCCCAACACCTAGTTTTCCCATGATTTCAGGCCATTTATCTTTAAGTGCCTTAACCTCATCAGGTATTGCATCTGGCAAACGAGTAGGCGCAGTCACCTTAGCCGGAGCAGATACCACAGGAGCCGCAGCCTGCATAGCTATGCCATTTGCTAGTATCTTTTCTAGCTTAGCTTCTAATGCTGCAAGCTTGTCCTCCATTGCCTCTGGTGAGCTGTCCATAGCTGTCTCACAAAGTTTCAAAATAGCTACTTCTAGCAGCACTTTTTGGTTAGATGCAACTTTTAGGTCATTATCTAATTCCGAGAAAACCTTAATGTATCGCATAAGTGTACTTACTTCAATAGCCTCAGCTTGTACCCCTAAGCTTTCTATATATTCACCACTATAGTCTAACACACCTGCTGACTGATTTGTAGTCTTTGCTACTAATAAATTACGTGTATGAACCAATAAATCGTTGGTAAATTGTCTAATACTTCTCCCCTGTATATTGACTTCATCACATATCTCAATAGCTCTCTTACTATCATATTTACTGATACCATCAAGCATATCAAACAAGAACTTACTATCTACCGCACCAACTAAATACAGTACCTTTTCTAACGTAATGGTCTCATCAAAGTAAAATGAAATACACTGCTCTAGTATACTTAGAGCATCTCTCATCCCACCATCTGCAAGTCTAGCAATATAGCCTAGTGCTGACGCTTCAATATCTATATCTTCTTTATCCATATAGTCATAAAGGCTCTTTTCTATCTCCCTTGCAGAAATACGTTTGAAGTCAAATCTTTGGCATCTTGAAAGTACGGTAACAGGTATCTTCTGAGGATCTGTTGTTGCTAAAATAAAGATA
This sequence comes from Cellulosilyticaceae bacterium, assembly GCA_036655715.1. GTDB lineage: Bacteria > Bacillota > Clostridia > Lachnospirales > Cellulosilyticaceae > JAVVPO01. The sequence continues at coordinate 26,016 of JAVVPO010000020.1, forward strand.
ATATGAGAAGGTGGCTCTTCTAGTGTTTTAAGTAATGCATTAAATGCTCCCGTTGAAAGCATATGCACCTCATCTATAATATAAACTTTATAAGTCCCTATAGCTGGGCTATACTTAACTTCCTCATTGATTTCACGGATATTGTCTACCCCATTATGAGAAGCTGCATCTATCTCTATGATGTTCATGCTAGCTCCGCCCTCTATCTTCTTGCACGTCTCACACGTCATACAAGCCGAACCATTCAAGGTATGTTCACAGTTTACCGCGCGAGCAAAGATCTTAGCTACAGAAGTCTTACCCGTTCCACGGCTTCCTGAAAATAAATAAGCATGAGAAACACGCCCCGCTTTAATCTGATTTTGCAAGGTTCTAACAATATGATCTTGTCCAACAACATCTTCAAAGACTCTTGGTCTATATTTTCTATACAGTGCTAGATAACTCATGCGATATCCTTTCTATCTCTCTCATATAATGACTAATGTTTCTCTATAGTATACCACAAAATCCATATCCTTAACTCCTCTATTATAAAAACCTCCCACCATCTACTGGCAAGAGGTCTAAGTCTTATAACTTCTTATAAGCTTTTATATTGATCTTCTTTAAATCCTATTAATACCTTATCTTCTGTTACTAAGATAGGTCTTTTCACTAACATCCCATGAGTTGAAAGTAAGTCTACCGCTTCTTCTAGGGACATGCTTCTTGCTTTTTCTTTTATATTCATTTCTCTACACATTTGTCCGCTCATGTTGAAAAACTTTCTATAATCTAATCCACTTTTTTCTATCCAAACTAATAACTCTTCTTTAGTTGGGTTGTCCTCTACGATGCTTCTTTCTTCTACTTCTATCTCATTTTCTTTTAACCATTTTAATGCATTTTTACAAGTTGTACATTTTGGAAATTGTATAAATAATGCTTTCATTTGTATGCCTCCGTCTATTATCTCAATAATTATTATTACTTATTCTATCTTATCTCATTCACTTCGTCTATCATTATTTCTAGAAAGCAGAAAAAGGCACTAAGCCATACCAAACTTAGCGCCTTTTATCTGTTGATGAATCTTAAATGAATAAAGCAGTATTTTCTATCTCTATTTCTTGTTTGGCAAACTGACTATTATAAAGCTCTTCATAGAATCCTTTTCTTGCAAGTAACTCTTTGTGGTTACCTTGTTCTATGATATTACCATCTTTCATAACTAAGATTAAATCTGCATCCTTAATCGTTGATAGGCGGTGAGCAATGACGAAACTTGTTCTACCTTTCATCAGGTTTTCCATCGCTCTTTGAATAAGGGCTTCTGTACGCGTATCTACAGAACTTGTTGCTTCATCCAATATAAGCATTGGCGGATTGGCAAGCATAGCTCTTGCTATAGTTAAAAGCTGCTTTTGTCCTTGTGAGATATTACTTGCTTCTTCATTCAGTTCCATATCATATCCACCTGGTAATGACTGTACAAAGTGATCTACAAGGGCTGCTTTAGATGCTGCTATCATCTCTTCATCTGTTGCATCTAGTTTGCCATATTTGATATTTTCTCTTATGCTACCATTAAATAGCCAAGTATCTTGAAGTACCATTCCAAATAGTTTTCTAAGGTCAGCACGTTTTAACTCTCTAATATCTACACCATCTATTTTGATATATCCACTGTTTACATCATAGAAACGCATAAGTAGATTAATCATCGTTGTCTTACCTGCACCTGTTGGCCCTACGATAGCTACACGCTGACCTGGTTTGATATCTTCACTAAACCCTTGGATGATAATCTTTTCTTTGTTGTATCCAAATACTACATCTTCAAAGTCTACATGACCTTCCACATTGATAAGTGGTTTAGCATCTGCTTTCTCAGCTATCTCTTCCTCTTCATCTAGGAATTCAAATACACGCTCTGCAGCAGCTGCTGTAGACTGAAGTACATTTACGATATTCGCAACTTGTGCTATGGGCTGATTAAACTGACGCACGTATTGGATAAACGCTTGAATATCCCCTACATTAATCTTGCCATTGATCGCTAGGTATCCACCAAGTACACTTACTGCTACATAACCTAAGTTACCTACAAATGTCATAAGCGGCATCATAAGTCCTGATAGGAATTGTGATTTCCATGCACTATCATAAAGCTCTGTATTGATCTCTTTAAAGGTATTAATTGAACGCTCTTCACCATTGAAAGCCTTCATAACATTATGCCCTGAGTATATCTCTTCTACATGGCCATTAAGTTTACCCAGTGTGCTTTGTTGGGCAATAAAGTACTTCTGCGTTTTCTTAACAATTGTACCGATAAGCCCCATACTTATCGGTAAGATAAGTAATGAGATAAGTGTCATCTGCCAACTAATAGAGAACATCATAAAGAGTATTCCTATAATCATCGTTAGAGAAGTTACCATCTGTGAAAGACTCTGATTAAGTGTTTGCCCTATCATATCTACGTCGTTTGTTACACGGCTCAGTACTTCACCATGTGTACGACTATCAAAGTACTTAAGCGGCATACGGTTAATCTTTTCTGAGATATCTCTTCTAAATCTGTAAGTAATCTTTTGAGAGATTCCTGTCATAATCCAGCCTTGTGCATAAGAAAATGCTGCACTAAGTAAATAGAGCCCCAATAAGAATAAAGCAATTTTAGCTATCTTATCAAAGTTAATCCCTGGTCTCTTAGAGAAATCTAACCCCTTAAGTTCTTCAAGTTTATCTTGTGGCATTTGCTGGAGTACCTCAGCTGGTGCCTTGCTTAAAAGCATCTCCCCAGTTGTTCCCTCAGGCAATGTCATCCCCTCAGGCAAACTCTCCATAATCTTGTCATAGACCACTGTATTGGTATAATCATTTACAATTTGAGTTGTTACATTTCCTAGTATCTTAGGACTCACAATAGAGAATATCGTACTTGCCATCGCTATAATCAGTACACCAATAATAGCTATTTTATAAGGTCCTATATAGCCTAATAGGCTTTTCATCGTACCTTTAAAGTTCTTAGCTTTTTCCCCCGGCATACCTCCGCCATGGCCCATAGGTCCTCCCATAGGTCTTTTCGTTGGTGGTTTGTGCATGCCTACTCCTTTATTTCCACTCATGCCAATTCCTCCTCTGATAATTGAGATAGGGCTATTTCTTTATATACCTCACAGTTAGCCATTAGTTCTTCATGTGTACCCATCCCTGCAATCTTGCCTTCTTCTAACACTATAATCTTATCTGCCTTCATAATCGTACTAATTCTCTGAGCTATTAGTAATACTGTTGACTCTTTCGTACGTTTACCAAGTTCTTTCCTTAAGATAGCATCAGTCTTGAAGTCAAGCGCTGAGAAACTATCATCGAAGATATAGATTTTTGGATCTTTGATAATCGCACGTGCTATAGATAATCTTTGCTTTTGGCCACCTGATACATTGGCACCGCCTTGTGCAATAGGTGTTTCAAACTTCTCTTCGAAGTTATCTATAAAGTCATAAGCCTGAGCTATCTTAGCTGTATCTACCATTTTTTCATAATCAGCGCTTGGTGCTCCATATTTCACATTACTTTCTACTGTTCCTGAGAAAAGAACTGCTTTTTGTGGCACATAACCTATCTTCTCTCTAAGCTGCTCTTGTTTGATCATTCTAACATCTTGACCATCTATCAAAATCTGCCCATCTGTTACATCATAGAAACGAGGAATAAGGTTGATAAGTGTACTCTTTCCACTTCCTGTACTTCCTATAAAAGCAGTTGTCTCTCCAGGTCTTGCCATAAAAGATATCCCTTCTAAAACCGGGGATGCTGCCCCTGGATAAGAGAATTTAACATCTTTAAATTCAACCACACCTTTAGTCCCTTTGACACTTGTTGCAAGAGGCTCTTTAGGATCTCTTATCGTTGGCTCTGTATCAAGGATTTCTGCTATACGCACTGCTGATACAGATGCACGTGGAATCATAATAAACATCATCGTAATCATAAGGAATGACATAATAAGCTGCATTGTATATTGCATGAATGCCATCATATCTCCAACCATCAGACTTCCTGTGTCTATCATATGTGCACCTACCCAAATGATAGTAATAGAAATAACATTCATAAGTAACATCATAAAAGGCTGCATAATAATCATGGTACGGTTAACGAATAAGTTAACCTGAGTCAGATCTTGATTCGCCTTTTCAAACTTTTCTTCTTCATAATCTGCTCTATTAAAAGCTCTAATAACACGTAGCCCTGTTAGGTTTTCTCTTGTTACTAGATTTAATTTATCTACTAATTTTTGTAGTGATTTAAACTTAGGTAATACAATACTAAATACTAGTACAACCGTTCCAATCAATATTGTTACAGCAAGTGCCATAATCCATGTCATAGATGGGCTCTTATCTACTGCTTTAATAACTGCCCCTACTGCCATCATAGGTGCTGAAAGTACCATTCTAAGAATCATAATAAGTACCATCTGAATTTGTTGAATATCATTGGTCGAACGTGTAATAAGTGATGCTGTAGAGAACTTATCAAACTCTGTAAATGAGAAATGCTCTACCTTATCAAATACTCTATTACGCATATTCATCGAGAACCCTGCACCAACTTTGGCTGCTAAGTACCCTACCGCTACAGAACAGGCTGCACTAATAAGTGCTACAAAAAGCATCTTTCCACCAGCACTCCATATAACCCCTGTATCTTTTCCTAATATACCCTCATTAACAATAGTGGACATATAATCAGGCAGTTGTAAATCTGTCATAACCTGTATAAATACTAATCCAAAAATAAATATTATTTGGAGTATATATTCTTTTAAATATTTAGCTAATTTTAACACCGTTAAATCCCCCTCTTTAATATTCTATTTATCCTCATACAAGTACCTTTGACTTGTTTGTTTTTTCTCTAAACTATCTTGAAATACTCTACGACATTCTTCATTAGTCTAATCAGTTCATTACTATCTTCTTCACCAAGATGATCTACTAATCCACATATGTTCTGAAAAAACTTTTCTTTCATTTTGTCATCTAGATTTCTACCCTTTTCCGAAAGAGCTATGAGTAACACCCTTTTGTCTTTTGAATCCGGTAGTCTCTCGATATATCCTTCTTTTTCAAGTGCATTAATATGATGACTAACTGCTGGCAAAGTTACTCCCATCTTTTTGGCTATATCAGATGGCTTTACAGGTTCTCTGTTATACATAGCCGAAAGCATAAATATTAATTGTTTCTCTGCATGCTTCAACTCACAAGCACTCTCTTTCTCAAACTTCACACTCCCCATTCTTTGGATAATGCCTTTAAGCTCTAGGGCAGTTTGTAGCCTTTCTTCGTTCGTCACGTGACTTCCTCCTAATTAGATAGATTCAGAGAATATACTTTACCTACTAAATAGTTTAGTAAGTAAATAGTTTACTAGGTAAAGTATATTCTTGTTGTTTTATATTGTCAATCATTAAAATTCTCTAAGCAAATTATAATTTGCTAGGAAACTAGATGGATGTTTGTATTAAACACAAAAAAATACACGTAAGCTATTGATAGTCAATAATTTACGTGTATCCCCTTAAGTGG
>JAVVPO010000021.1:0-12496 GCA_036655715.1 Cellulosilyticaceae bacterium
CTTTGCCCTCATGCAAACTTTGCCATCTATAAAATAGTACAAATTTTACTCTCATATTTCGTCAGAAAAATAATAATATTATGTTTTACATTTTCAATTCAGAATGATAAGATATTAACAAATAAAAGTTTTATAAGGGGGATTTAAAAATGGCAAGATTTACATTACCTAGAGATTTATATTACGGAAAAGGTACAATAGAGGTTTTAAAAACACTAAAAGGTTCTAAAGCCATGGTTGTTATCGGTGGCGGTTCTATGAAGCGTTTTGGTTTTTTAGATAGTGTTGTAGACAATCTTAAAGAAGCTGGTATGGAAGTACAATTATTTGAAAATGTTGAACCAGATCCATCTGTAGAAACTGTTATGGCAGGAGCTGCTGCTATGAGAGAGTTTGAACCTGACTGGATTGTATCCATCGGTGGCGGTTCCCCTATCGATGCTGCAAAGGCAATGTGGGTATTTTATGAGTATCCAGATACAACATTTGAACAAGTTATCCAGCCGTTCTCATTCCCAGAACTTAGACAAAAAGCTAGATTCGTAGCTATTCCATCTACTTCAGGTACAGCTACAGAAGTTACTGCTTTCTCTGTTATCACAGATTATGCAACAGGTATCAAGTACCCATTAGCTGACTTTAATATTACACCTGATATTGCTATTTTAGATCCAACACTTGCTGAGACTATGCCTCCATCACTTACTGCACACACAGGTATGGATGCCATAACACACGCTATTGAAGCTTATGTATCAACACTTCACTCACCATTTACAGATCCACTTGCTTTAAAAGCAATTGATATGGCATTTACAGAACTTCTTCATTCCTATGAAGGTAGCAAAGAAGCTAGAGAACAAATGCACTATGCACAATGCCTTGCTGGAATGGCCTTTTCCAATGCACTATTAGGAATCGTTCACTCCATGGCACATAAAACAGGTGCTACATTCAGTACAGGACATATTCCACACGGTTGTGCTAATGCTATCTATCTCCCATACGTTATTCAATATAACGCCAAAGAAGATGCATCAAGATATGCAGAAATCGCAAAATACATAGGTATCACAGGCGATACAGACGAAGAACTCGTAACAGGTTTATGTGCAAAAATTAACGAATACAACATCAAACTAAATATTCCAAAAGACCTTCAAACCTTCGGCATAGACGAAGTAGAATTCCTAGAAAAACTACCTGAAATCTCCGAAAACGCTATAGGCGACGCATGTACAGGTTCCAATCCAAGAACCATCACATCTAGTCAAATGGCTCAGCTTCTTAAATGCTGTTACTACGGTACAGACGTTAACTTCTAATCACAATAACCTTACAAAAAACTGTCAAAAAGTTATTTTGAAAAAGGAGCAATAATCAGAAGGCTTATCCTTCACCGATTATTGCTCCTTTTTCGTAGCTGTTCTTAGGATTTCTGTTTGAGGTGTGCTCTTTGCCGAGTTAAATCCGTTAGCTAGGAAAAATGGACTTAGACTTTTACAAAACACACCAACAAAAGAGCAGGCACCCCTTCACTCACAAGGTACCCGCTCCTCTATCCTAAAACTTAACTTTTTTTAAAACAATAATCTTTTGTCCCTGATTTAATATCCCGCTATCCTCAAGTCCATTGATCTCAACAATATCATTAACCGTTGTATTAAAACGCTTTGCAATATCCCATAAGCTATCTCCTTTTCTTGCTACATACACAGTGATGCTAGGATACTCCCCTAATATTTGTTTGTCCATGTCTACAAGAGCTATATCTTCAAGAATAGATAAATTTTCTCTTGTATAAACATTCGCTATATAGTTAAGTACATATTCAATGGTTACTTCACCTCTACCTTGATTAAGCACTTGAATATCTTTAGGCACTACTTTAACATCTAAGTAAGGCTTCTTATCTATACTTTCTATAGAAAGTTCTTGGTTAAATGGCACCATGGTTATACTTGTTTCTACAGGGTTGATTCCCTCTTTATTAGTGTAAGTAGTTTTCACCTCTAACATGCCACTAATTGTCAGCTTGTCACCTTGGATATTCTTTTCATCTATCATAGGCTTGATATGTATGTTAAATATTTCGTTATTCTCTGGTGTTGTATCCTCAAGGCTTATAACTTCTTTCTTAGTACTAGTTACATCTGCTCTAGAAGCTAATGTCATATATTCTTCTACATTCTCTTTGATGTCCACTCTTTTACCTGGGCAATAAATATCTTCTATAACTTGTTCATTAATCTTATCAAATGTACTATATCTTGCTGTTACAATACATTCTAATTCTATAATTCTATCTTCTCCATCATAATCTGGATTAATCTGCATGTTGGTTGGATGTACTTCTAACTCACATTCCCATGCCATTTCATTATCAGCTTTGATACTATCTGCATTACCAGCAAAAGGTATTCTATTGGTGAATACTTCCACACCATTTTCATTATCTTGTGATTTATAAAGTGTGTCAATTTCCACTACCCCATTGAATAGTATTTCATTATCTGTACGTTTGATTTGCTCTTCTCTTACTCTTGTATTAAGACAAAGGATTTCACCTATACTACTTTTTCCTTGTGGAATAGTAATCTCATCTTTAACAATAATTTTTTCTTCTTTAGTCCCAGATTGTTTTACAATATCAACGTTTTTCATTCTGGTTTGCACAGGTGCATCACTTGTAATATCTGTTACCATCGTTACTTCTTTTGATTTTGTAGCTCCTGCTCCCATTTCAATAATCGCTTTAACATTAAGCTTTCTTTCATTGAGAATATTCCAGTGCATATGTTCAATACTATAATCAAACTCTACTCTTTGATCTGGATCTATCCCGTCTATGATGATAAAATCTTCTAGAGGTATACTTCCTCTCATAGTGTATACATCCTTGTTGTTATCAGCTACATATAAAATAGTTACATCTACTTGCCCTTTATACACGACCCTATCAGGCTGCACATCTACTTGGTCCATATTGATTTTCCCATCTAAATAGACCACCCTTTGCATATCAGGCTTTCCATCCGGTACAATCATGTCTCTTTCTTTAACGATCTGCGTGTTCTCTCTTTTTGTCATTTCGTTTACATCTACATGTGTTTTCATCAGTTCTACTGGCATTTTTATTTCCCCCTGTTCTTACTATCCTATATACAAATATATGCGTGTAGTACTACAAAATATTACTCTTCTTACTTAGTTTGAACCTAGTTTGGACTAACTTTTTCTACTTAATATATATTCTTAATCCCTATCCAATATGCTGTTTTCTTAAAAATAATTAGAAAAAGCATAACCTGGCATCGGGTTATGCTTCAAAATATATTCTTTTTAAATAAATGGCATACTATTGCCTAAGTAATTTCTTAAACCATCGCTGAAAATGGGTTTCTTTAATTCTTTATCAATCTCCTCATTAGTTAATTTATCTATATTAATATCCTCGCCTTCTTCTTGTAATATGCTAGTATCATTACTGCTTACTACAGGTCCACCCTTTCTGGCCCTGCCTACTATTTCGAATCCACCTAGCCCCTTAAACTTTGTTATAGTATATCTGAGGGCTTCTTCTATAGATAATATGGTGTGAAATGGGCAATGGGCAATTCGTTCTACGATAAAAGGAGGATCTAGTGCATGTATAAGTACCCTATTTGGGGATGATGCATAATCGGCTCCTGCGGATAATATTGCTTCAAAGTTAGATTGGCACGCGCCAGCATAGATCACTAATTGCTCGCTGGTCGGCCTAATGCTTCTTGCTTCCGTTACTGCACTGATATAAAACTTAGAGTTTCTATACTCATTTGTATTCTGTAAGTTGGAATAATTTTTATTTAATGAATCGTGTCCTGTTAAAACTAATATATCCGGCTTATGTCTTTCTATTAGCTCCTTTACTTTTTTAGGTTGTTGTGACTCCGATACATTTTCTCCCACGGCATTGACATTAAGAATTTCATAGTACTTCATGCAAAGATTCAGATAGAAAGCATCGCCATCAATGTGTAATACTTTCCCAGTTTTTCTTAGCATGGGGGCGCCCATACTTTGTAATTCTTGCTCCATTAATATCTTCTTCACGTTATCGTCAATTTGTTCCATCACACTATTTTCTTGATTGGTAAATCGCATACCTCCGGCTAATTCTAAATCCTCTATAGGTGCATCGGCTATGATCCTATAGGATACTCCCTTGATCCTTGCAACTCCCTTATCATTAATTGCTGTTACCTTAAACAATATATCTCTATTGTAAGATTTTCTTACAACATAATCTCCTATACTTATCACGAGGGTCCCTCCCATTATTTTCTCTATATCTCTATGTTTATTAAAACAATGGGAAGTCCTATTACTATTAACTTCTTACTTCGGCGTATTTGTTTTTCTCTCTCTATACCCGGCTCTATAAAGTACCCTTATGTATCTTATTTACTTCTTTTTTAGACCTGTATTAGGCTCATAGCCTCTATAATTATTTGATGTCTTTTAAGAACTAAACAATCTACCCTAGAACTTATCTCCTTCTCTATTTTCTTTTGCGGTCTTCTTTTGTCCGCTTCTTTTAATTACTTCTTTCACTTATTTCTTTTTATGTACCCCTCTTATCCCCTTCTTCTATATGTTTCTTCTCACTCTTTTTCCTATCCGCCTTTATCCTCTTCTGATTTCTCAATACTTTCTATCTGTATCCTCTCGGCGACTGACGGCTCTCTTATTTTATGTAGTTGCTTTTGGCTTTGTGTTGCTACCATGTGATGTCCTTTGTAATCTAGTGCCAGTCGTTTGTCTCGACCTACCCGAACTGCCTCTTTCTTATTAAGTACCCATTTGTCTCGCTTGGAATCTACTATCACCACTCGTAACATCTCTAATAGTTTATCTTGCTCTGTTATCTGATTCTCTTTAAAGATGATTTCCGCTTGTTTCTTAACTTCTTGTTCTTTAAATTCTTCTGCTTTTGGAACCTCTATATAATCCTTCTTCGCCTGTTCTTTTTTGATAAATGGTTTTTTACACCCTATTATCAGCCCACCTAAAAACGCAATCCCCGTTGCTACTATTGTTAATAATGTACTTTTCATTCTCCTCATTATCATCATTCCCCTCTAACTTACTTATCCTCTACCTTGCTTATTCTCTACCTTACTTATTTTATGTAATAACTTATTCCTTATAGATTATTCGTGCATACCCTAACTCTTTTTTTCTTTTGCAAACTTATTGCAACTTAGTGCCACTCACTCTCTACACACTTATCCTAGCACTTCTGTAATTATTTGGAAATACTGAAGTAAAAAATAAGACGCTTCATAAGTATTCTACCTATGAAACGCCTTGCTTTTTGCTATGTAACTATTTTTCACTCTAAGGTGCTTTACAGTAGACTATGCTACTCTATCCACTCCTTAAGAAGTTCATTAACCGCTTCTTTAATCCCCATAACCTTCTGATTTGCATCTTCTACACTCTCACCTTTGACACCAATATAGAATTTAATCTTTGGCTCTGTACCAGATGGTCTTACACAGATCCATGCATTATCATTTAATTCATAATACATAACATCTGATTTTGGTAGATTGATGGTTTCTGTTACTCCCTTTTCTACTCTAGTAGAAACTTCGTAGTCACGTACTGCTTCTATAGTATAGTCACCAAGAGTAGTTGGCATCTCAGTTCTTAGGTTTTTCATAACTGTTTGGATTTTTTCAAGTCCTTCAATCCCTTTTAATGTAATAGCCTGTACATCTTCTTTATAATAGCCATATTTCTCATAAAGAGAAACTAATGCTTCATAAAGAGTCATTCCTTTATCTTTGTAATACGCTGCCATCTCACAAGCCAGCATACAAGCTACTACTGCATCTTTATCTCTTGCATAAGTTCCTGCTAGACAACCATAGCTCTCTTCAAACCCAAATGCATAAGTTTTATCGCCATTCTCTTCAAATAATCTTATTTGCTCGCCGATATATTTAAATCCAGTAAGCACTTCCATAAGCTCGGCGCCATAAGCCTTTGCCATAGGTCTTACCATCTCTGTTGTTACGATAGTCTTGATCACTACACTATTTGGAGCTAAAATTCCTTTTGCTTGTTTCTGAGAAAGTACATACTCTGTAAGCATTGCCCCTACCATGTTTCCTGTTAAAACAAGGTACTCTCCAGCTTCATCTCTTACAAGTACACCCACACGGTCTGCATCTGGGTCTGTTCCTATGATAATATCTGCTTCTACTTTTTTAGCAAGGTCAATTGCCATCTTAAAAGCATTTGCATCTTCTGGATTTGGACTCTTAACAGTAGGGAAATTACCATCTGGTTCTGCTTGTTCTTCTACTATATAGACATTTTTAAATCCTACTTCATCTAAAACACGTCTAACAGGTACATTACCTGTCCCATGTATTGGTGTATAAACAATCTTGAAGTTATCTGCTACTTTATCAATAACCTCTTGATTAAGTACTTGCTCTTTTACATTAGCAATATACTTATCATCCATATCTTGCCCTAGCCAAGTAAGTGTACCATTAACTTTAGCTGCTTCCTCATCTATAATCTTAACCCTATTAAAATCTGTAATACTATTTACCTCAGCTATAATCATATCATCATAAGGCGCTATAACCTGCGCTCCATCATTACCATACACCTTATACCCATTGTACTCTGGTGGATTATGACTTGCAGTAATAACAATCCCCGCGTCACAACCAAGTTCCCTTACTGCAAATGAAAGTTGTGGGACAGCTCTTAAACTTTCAAACAAGTAAGCATGAATACCATTAGCTGCAAGAACCAATGCCGCTTCTTTTGAAAAGACATCTGACATATTCCTTGAATCATATGCAATAGCTACTTTAGGTTCACTTATCCCCTGCTTCTTAATAAAGTTAGCAAGTCCTTGCGTAGCTTTTCTAACGATGTAGATATTCATACGATTAGTTCCAGCCCCAATTACCCCTCTTAAACCAGCTGTACCAAATTCGAGTTCTCTATAAAAACGATCCTCGATTTCTTTTTCATCCCCTTTAATCCCCTCAAGTTCTGACTTTATTCCCTGATCAAAATATGTATCTTGTAACCATTCATTATATTTGTTTTGATAACTCATCTCTTCAACTCCTCATCCTTTACTTGAACTTTTTTCCAATTCTCTTTATTATTATAATCAATTTGGAGAAACTTTTCAATTCATGCTTTTTATATCTTAGTATATCCTGCTTCATCGGCACATCTAACCCCCTTACCAAGTTCCATTCATTATTTTTCGTAGACGTAGCTAAAGGGTGGGCGGCCTCCCTTCTCATAAAAAAATAACCCATCAGTCTCTTTTTAGACCAACAGGTTATCCCCATCCATATAAACCTCTACCTATTAATGTCAATCTCTATTCTACCTGACACTTCAGGTAATCCATCAAACTGTATCGCTCCTTGCGTACTTAATACCTTAATGCTATAAATATCTGTCCCAACTCCTGCAAGTTCAAGTACATCATAAGTGTTTACCAAGTGAATATTATCTAGCTTATTTCCATTTCTGTCTAAAATCAAAGTATTCCCTGTATACTCATAGATATTAGATCCTAACTTAACCTCACTTGCAGCCCTATCTATCTCCACATTTCTAAGATCCGTCTTCTTCCAAGCTTGTCCAGCCTTTGCAATACTTACAAGGTTGTCCTCTGTCGGTTCATAGCTTATTTCCACAATCTCTCCGACATTAATCTCCGCAAGAGGGATAGCCTTTCCCCTTTCATCTTCGACTTGTGTACTTTTCTTGATAGCCGTAGCTACATATTGTTTTTTTTCTATATCAAAAACACCTATCTGATCATTACTCAGTTCATTCACAACCCCTAATATAACTGAGTTAAAAGGCACACTCTGCTTTTGTACCGGTATAATTTCTACCACTTGCGTGGCTGCATCCACCTTCTGCTCTGTGAAATACTTTATTCCAATAAACATGAATATCATGAGGGTTGTTAGTCCTATGATAGCTGTAATAATCATTGATTTAACAAACAGCTTGTTTCCCTTCATGTTAATTCTCCTTTAGAATTTATTTTATCTCTATTTTACTCCTTATTATTTATGTCGTCAAACTTTGACTCCCATTTATATTGTATTCTGTATTCCTTTATATGCTTTATATCTTTTATATTCTTTACATCCCTCTATTCTTATATTCTATCTGGAAGTTTCATAACAACATTTGAAAAAGAACACCTTAGTAAACTTTTTAATGATTCTTAGCCATGCTCCCCTAGCGTTAGCCGATTCATGGCGTTCATTTAAAAAGTAAACTTAGATGTTCTTAATTTATTCCCTCACAGCATTTCTTGTATCTTATAAGCTGCTGCTAATTGTCCATCCCTGTATTCCAACATATTTTGCCACTTTACTTCAAACATATTATAATGTGCTCTTCTCTTAGAGTTAAGATATTTACTACATATATTCGCATATTTTTCTGGGAATATAAGCATCGCTTTAAGCCCCCGAAGTTCTGCCTCACTTAAAGGCCTATATGTGTTGTAAATATCTATAAGTTCCTTCAAAAGATCTATATCCCAATTATTTTTTTGCATGATGCGTGTTAATAAGTTGGCTAAATCTACAATCTGAATGTTGTAGACGCAACTATCTAGATTATTAATCACATAACGCTCCTTAGTCACTCGACTTACAGCATGGTAATTATAATCATTATGTATCAATGTCTGATTTTCTTTTGCCACTGCAATAAGCTTATTGCTATCTTCTACACTGATACATTGCAAAGCTATTTTTTCTAATTGTTCATATACTCTATAATCTTTTAAAAACATAATCTCAAAAGGCGTCTTCTGTGCAAGTTTAGCTAACCTCTTCCTTAGCTTACGAGATTCTATATGTCTCTTCTCAAAGTACTCATATATATTTTTAATAGATGCATTTTCTATATTTCTAACTTGCGACTTCATCCCTGTTCCTGCCTTGTGAAAGATAGCTAAAACTCTCGTTATATTCTTTAAATCTTCCACTTCCTTGAAATCTGTCTCCTGACAATCTATATAACGCTCCATTATGTAAATTTTATCTTTGTATATAGAATAGGGGACTTTCTTCTTATTTAGGCATATCTTAGCTATTTGCTCAAACTCTTGCTCGTGAATATATTCGTTCACTTCATATTCAAATATTACTTGTTCTTTTGGTATATTGACTTTCCTTAGAATATATTTTCCCTTATTCGTTTCTAAATAATAATTACTACGATTATACTGGTACTTTTTTACATTTAACTCATATTGCATAGTTAATTCATTACTAAGCATTCTCATCTCTTCCCCCCTTATATACAAATTTTATCTCGTCTTTTTATTTATATGACGATACCTTCAAAAAAATATCCTTTTTTCATTTTGGGTTCACATTTATAAGTAATAATAGTAAATTACGAGTAATAATAATAGATTATATGGTTTAATCATTAAGCTTATGCTAGCTAACCCACAAAGGAGTGATACTATTGAAACAAAAAAGCTGGCTAACCCCAATATTAGTATTTATCGTCTGTATTTCTTTTCTACTAAGTTATCAAACTAGGCAGAGTGGTACATCCCTTGCCCGGACTGTAGAGCCCCCTTCGGTACCTTGGAATATAGATATTTCTCATATATCAAAAATAGAATTCAAGGAATCTAGCAAAAATATTACTGCCTTCATTTCAGAGAATGAATGGCAACTCCTTAGTCCCTTACAGACAAGTGCTGATTCTGCTTATATTTACAATATTTTATCTAAATTTTCCACGCCTCAATTAGTCGCTGAAGTTACTTCAGATGTAACTAATCTGGCTGAGTATGGCATTGATAAATTTTCTAAGTCTATTACGTTATATGATACAACCTCCAATAACTATGAATTGATTTGTGGCACTGAAGCTTCATCCTCTACATATTATGTCTATTCACCTACTTCAGGCATTATCTATACCATGCGTAAAGAGTATTTTGATTCTGTATCCGTAACACTTTCTTCTTGGAGAGATAAAGATTACTTGAAGTTTAATCCTGAGACAACTTCAAAGATTAAAGTCTATTATAACCATCAAACCTATGTCCTAGAGCCTAGTTATATAGAAGATGAATTTTCTTTTGCATCAACCCTATTACCTCAAAATATAGTTGATACCATTATTAATTTTTTAAGTACTACTAGAATTAATACTTTTATTGTAGATGAAGCCTCCCCTAGTGTGATTTCTAACTATGGATTTGATAAACCTACCATTACCATTTCCATTACCCATACGGATGGCACAGACTTCACATTTAGTATGAATCCTTCTACAGGTAAATCTAATGAAAGTTATGTCATGATTAAAGGCCAACCAAATATATTCGCCGTTTCTTCATTTCAAAATTCATATTTTAAAAAATAAAACCTAACGATACTTAAATCGTTAGGTTTTTGTTTTTCAGATAGACTATTAGGTCTTCTTTTGTATTCTTACTTGCATCTTTCATCACATACTCCAAGAGTTCATCTAATGTTTCCCCTACTCTTTTTCCCTTTGGGATTCCTAGCTTTATTAAGTCGCCACCATTTAATACAAGATTTTTCAAACTATAGCATTCGTTGTTCTCTACTATACTTTGCTTTAATGCTTTTACTTCCTCTACTTGAATTAATTTAGGTGCTAACTTAGCTAGATTTTGAGCTTTTGCATCCGCTATTTGAAGGCTCATGAGCTTGTCAAATAACTCTTCACCCATTTCATTAAGCAATTTTTTGATAAGTACTCTATTCACTTTATGTGTCAGATGATAATCATGATTTTTAACTATCATACATACTGATCTAATGGTCTGGTTATCAAATCTTAGGTCTTTTAATATATGTGTTGATAGTTCTACACTCTTGATAGGATGGTCGTAGAAATGGTCGACCCCTTTTTTATCTGTGCTCTTAGTAAGCGGCTTCCCTATATCATGTAAAAGTGCAGACATTCTAAGCACAGTATCCTTTGGCACATTCTCCATCGCTACAATGCTATGGTGTGCTACATCATAAATATGATACGGATTATTTTGGGTAGTCTTATAGGCAGCTATAAGATCAGGCATAATATATTCTAGTAAACCTAAGTCATACAGTTTATTAATATGAGCCGGGTTATCTGATAGACATATCTTAAGGAATTCATCTCTAATACGTTCTTTACTAATATACTCCAAAAGATGCCTACACTCTTCTATTCCCTTAATGGTATTGTCTTCTATTTGAAAATCTAATTGCGCTGAAAATCTAATACCTCTTAGTATCCTAAGAGCATCTTCTTCAAAACGTTCTTTAGCCTCTCTTACTGACTTGATACGCTGCTCTTTGATATGCTTCATGCCATTATAAGGGTCTACAAATCCTCTATCTGGATGATATGCAATAGCATTCATCGTAAAGTCTCTTCTAGACAAATCAAGAGCGATATCTTCTACAAAACTTACATGGTCGGGTCTTCTAAAATCCTTGTACTCCCCCTCTATACGATATGTAGTTACCTCATAATGTTCTGTATCCAAAATAACTGTGACCGTCCCGTGTTCAATCCCTGTATCATAAGTTTTTTCAAATACTTCTTTCACCTCTTCGGGTTTTGCTGAAGTCGTAATATCCCAGTCATTTGGTTCTCTACCCATGAGAAGGTCTCTTACACACCCTCCAACGACATAGGCCTCATACCCTGCTGCTTCTAATCTATTAATAATCACTAATGCTTCTTGTGGTATCTTTTGATTATAATCTTGATTCATTATTAATCCTCTTTCTAACCTCTATCTTTAGTTCCATTTAATCTCTTCTATTAAGTATAATCCATTTATCTGTTTTATTATACTATACTTCTTAGGTTTTCGTATCCATTTCCTTATTTGCCATGCATCTTACGAAATAGACCTTGGCTATCTCCTTTATATCCTCTATAATGAACTCATAAGATTCTAATCAGAAAAGAGGAACGCCATTGGATAGAATAAATAGTTTTGTACCTCTGTATTACCAACTCAAAAAAATTATTATTGATATGATAGAAAACGAAGAAATCAAACCAGATGAGACTATACCTTCTGAGCCAAAACTCATGACAATCTACGACCTTAGCCGTACTACGGTGCGTAAGGCGATTGATGAATTAGTTAACGAAGGTTATTTATATAAAATTCAAGGTAAAGGAACTTTTGTAAAAGGTCGTGGTTTTGAACAAGCCCTTATTAAATTATCAGGATGTAGCGAAGATATCAAGCGACTAGGTCTTACACCAAGGCCTAAGGTCCTTCAATCTTCTATCATTACCCCTTCCAAGAGAATTGCTCATCTCTTAGGTATCCTAGAAGGTGAATCTACTTTCTTCATGGAACGTATTGTATATGGGGATAATCTACCTATTAATAAAAATAAAAGTTATATTCCATACAAATATGTAAATG
>JAVVPO010000021.1:12596-15188 GCA_036655715.1 Cellulosilyticaceae bacterium
TAAATGCTATATTTAACTCATATCAACTTGTACGTACAACCCTACGACAACACAACACATTCTGTGATCGTAGAATAAACCAATCATACCTAGGGGGTATATAAAATGAAATTATTCATTGATACAGCTAATACTGACGATATTCGTATGGCAAATGACTTAGGCGTTATTTGCGGTGTAACAACTAACCCATCTCTTATTGCAAAAGAAGGTCTTGTATTTAAAGAGGTTATAAAGGAAATCACAACTATCGTAGATGGACCTATTAGTGCAGAGGTTATCTCTTTAGAGGCTCAGACAATGGTTGAAGAAGCTTTAGAGCTTGTTAAAATCCATGAAAATATCGTTATCAAACTACCAATGTGTGAGGAAGGGCTAAAAGCTACTAAGATTCTTACAGCAAAAGGTATCAAGACAAATATAACGCTTATTTTCTCAGCTCAGCAAGCACTTCTTGCTGCTCGTGCAGGTGCAACTTATGTAAGTCCATTCCTTGGAAGACTTGATGATATTGGATCTGATGGACTCATTCTGATTCAAGATATCGTATCTATCTTTGATAAGCACTATCTTCCAACTGAGATTATTGCAGCTAGTGTACGTAATCCTATTCATGTCCTTGCAGCTGCCAAAGCTGGTGCACATATTGCTACTATTCCTTATAGTGTTATTAAACAGATGATTAATCATCCACTTACAACTGCTGGCATCGAAAAATTCATGGCAGATTGGGCTGGATTTGAGGGGTCACTGAATAAATAGTATAAAACTTTTTAGCCTTATCTATCGTCTTATTATTATAAAGAGTATATCTCATCGTAAAAGAGACAAAATACTATTATTATATATAAAGGAGAGTAGACTATGCTCAAAAAAAAATTTAATCTTATACTTATAATGCTCTTAGTAGCTTCTTCGCTATCAGGCTGCAGTAGCACTCCAAACAATGGAAATCCTATAAAGGAACCCTCCGTAAATAATGAAAAACCTGTAGTAGATGCTATACCTATTACTGATTCTATCAATAACTTGGTAGAAAAAAATGTAGCACCTACAGAATTTATTGATTTTGCTAATGCCAATATAACAACTGCTACACCAGAAGAGGCTACCTTAATGGTACAAGCTGTTGTTAATGCTCAAAAAAGCTATATACAGCAATTAATTACTGATCAGGTTTATATAAAAGCTAATGAAAATCCCCAATTCAGTGATGTATACAGTTTAGATATTACTCCTGATTTAGTAGAACAAATCACTGATGAACCTATAAGAATTGCTGTAATAGATACTTATGCAAATGGTTTAAAATTAGTTAAATCCGAAGGTCAGGTCTATCCTATTATTGATATTGAATTTCATCAAAATCATTGGTTTAGCTACCTATCAGATTCAGACCGTACGACTTTAGAAAAAGATATCATTACCTTTAACGAAAACTTATAGCAAGAAAGACAAAATGCCCATTTTCTTATTATTGATAAGAAAATGGGCATTTTATTATTTTATGGTACTTCTATATAAATAAATTCTTTATCTCTTCTCTGCTACAGCCTCTACCTAATGCTAGCATCAATTTAATTCTAGCTTTTGGTCCTCTCATTTCTCCGCCCATGATAGCTCCTAGGTCGGAAAGCTCTTTACCTCCTCCTGCATATCCATAGGATTCAAATACCCTACCAGAATTACAGCGTGATACGATGACTACTACTACACCTTTACTTAAAGCATATTTGACACCTTCTAGCATGGCAAGTGGCAAGTTCCCTCTACCCATTGCTTCTACTACTATTCCTTTTGCTCCTGAGTCTACAGAGAGTCTAATGAATCTATCGTCCATATCAAGTACAGCTTTAATGAGATCTACTTTTCGTTCTACCACATCTGTATCAATATGTTGCATGAAAGCTATATCTCTGTAGAGAATAAGGTCATTGGTATCAACGATTCCAAGCGGACCATAGGGTGACTGGAAGGTGTCTAGTGATAAGGTATTGGTTTTTGTTACCTCTGCTGCTAGGTGAACTGCGTTGTTTAGTACCACTAATACCCCTTTGTTCCTTGCCTTTGGAGATATAGCTGTACATACCGCTGCTGCTAAGTTACTTGAACCATCGTAGCCTAGTTCTGAACTGCTACGCATAGCGCCTACCACTACTACTGGTTTTGAATGGTTGATTGTTAAGTCTAAGAAGTAAGCCGTTTCCTCTAAGGTATCTGTTCCATGGGTTACAAGAACACCTGCTATCTCTTCTCTATCCAATGTATCTATAATAAGCTTTTTAAGGTCAATTAACTTATCAACAGTCATATGTGGTCCTGGTATCTCACAGAAGTTAAGTACCTCTGTATGTACAATTTTATCTATATTAGAAACCATGGATAATATCTGCTCACCAGATAAGGTCGGTATGGCTGCACCTATACTTTCATCCACAGTCATAGAGATTGTCCCACCTGTAAAAATTATGCATACTTTTGGTTTATTCAAGTTCATTTCTCCTATCTTATTCCTATTAAAATTCTATTTATTATATTTTCATTTTACACCTTTACACTAAATCTGTTAAGCTATTTGTATTCAATCATTTC
>JAVVPO010000021.1:15288-25889 GCA_036655715.1 Cellulosilyticaceae bacterium
TTTCATTTTACACCTTTACACTAAATCTGTTAAGCTATTTGTATTCAATCATTTCTCCAAAACGCATCTATCAGATTCTGCGCCTGATTAAACTTAACCGTATGATAAGGCCAAAATTCACTAGGTAGCAAGTTAGTATAGAGGGGCGTGGTAAATCTATCATCTATTAAAAGTACTATTCCCGCATCTTCTTCTGTACGAATTAATCTTCCCACCGCTTGTAACACCTTATTCATACCTGGATAGGTATAGGCATAGTGGTAACCTTCTTTATCTCTATCATTAAAGTAGTATTTAATAAGATCTTTTTCAAGTCCTATCTGCGGCAATCCAACGCCTACTACGATTACACCTATTAGTCTATCTTTTGTAAGGTCTATTCCCTCGGAGAACATACCTCCTAATACACAAAATCCAATGATAGTCTCCGTAGGCTCTTGCACAAATCTACCTAGAAAACTCTCCCTTTCTTCTTCTGTCATATTAGACTCTTGCCTATAAGCTGTATACGTCGTTTGTCTTTTGCTAAACCGCTCATAAACTTCTATCATATATTTATAAGAAGGGAAAAATACCAAATAGTTCCCAGTCTTACACCCTACTACTTGCTCTATATAGTTACATATCTTCTCGTAACTTCCTTCTCTATGTTGATATCTCGTCGACACATCTCTAGCTATTAATCTAAAACTTTTTTTGTTATCAAAAGGGGATGATAAGGCTATAGCCTTATCATCTTGTCCACCTAACATGTACTTATAATAATCTATAGGGAGTAGCGTTGCTGAGAAGAAAATGACACTCTTACATGCAGCTATAGTCTCCCCGATTAGAAATGAGGGGTCAATACAAAACATCTTGAGCACCGTATCCCCATCCACTTCATCTGCATAGGTTACATACTTATCATCAAAGAGGTCAAAAATCTTCATAAAATTATAAGCCTCAAAGTATAAGTCCATTAAATCATTTGGCATACTACCAGCTGCACCTGCCTGTAAGCGCTTGTCACACTCCCCAACAAAATTTCTAAGTAACCTACAAAGTTCTTTAGGGGCATCTTTCGTAATAAGTACACTCGAAACTTCGATATAATCTTTCTCAATATCTAGCATATAGTGACTGAGTTTCGTAAGTGCCTTTCCTATATTCGGATAGACTCCGCCAAGTGAACCCTTCACTTGTCCAAGAGTCCTTTTAGATAGGCTCGCCGAAAACATTTCTCGTGCTCTATCTACCAAATTATGAGCCTCATCTACCAAGATAACAAATTCTCTGTTATCTAGAAATCGCTTTAAGCTCACTGCTGGATCAAAGACATAGTTGTAGTCACAAATAACTATATCGGTGTAGATAGCTAGATCTAATGTCAACTCAAAAGGACACACTTTGTGCTTTTCGGCATATTCACTTATCTTGTTTCTCGTAAAGATATCACAGTTATGGAGTGCATCAAGTAGTGCTTCATCTATTCTATCAAAGTGCCCATTGGCATATTCACAGTGCTCTGCCATACAATTTCTTTTTTCTAGAAAACAGATTTTATCCTTTGCGGTAATTGTAATGGATTTAACTCTCGTCTCTTCACCATGAATCATCCTGACTGTGTCTTCAGCTACTGTCCGTGTAATCGTCTTGGCCGTCAGGTAAAATATCTTGGAAACATGACCTTCACCCATCGCTTTAACTGCTGGAAATAGGGTGGAGATTGTCTTGCCTATCCCAGTCGGTGCACTGACGTAAAGATTATTGTGGTCTACAATGCTTTTGTATATGCTAACAGCCATCTCCCGCTGTCCTGGTCTATAATTACCAAAAGGAAATGTATAGTTCTTAAGTGACTCATTGCGAACCTTTATCCATGCCATATAGTACCTAATCCATACTGCATATCTTGCCATAAGGTCCTCAAAAAACGCCCTTAATTCTTCGTAAGTTTGATCTTTAAGTAGGTGTTTCATCTTCTTCGTTTCTAGATTATAGTAAGTTAATCTTACACGAATGTTTTTCAAACTATTTTGATGAGCATAAATATATGCATAGCACTTTGCTTGTGCCCAGTGCAAATGGTTGTAGTCTTCATCAATCTTATCTAGGCTAGCTGTCGTTGATTTAATCTCATCTATAGTTACAGAAACCAAATCACGAATAATCCCATCTGCTCGCCCTTCTACTATAAAGAGGAGTTCTTCATCTCTATGCTCATGGATGAGTCTTACTTCAGGCTCATAGTTCGCATCCATAGATTTTTGTACTTTTTTATGGGCAATCGTGCCTTGTACTGCGCGACTCGAACTCACAAAAGAAGTATTGATACTACCTTGCCTTAAGACGAATTCTATTAGCTCTCTAACGGATATGTTGATGATTCCTTCATTGATACGCATATATTCACCACCCTTCTTTTATATTCTCTCTGATTCATAAATTCTATTATAAGCCATATAGAGTAAACTGCCTAGCTACCTTAGGTTTACCCATTCTTACATAGTTCATTTAAAGTTTTATTTAAGCTAAAAAAGGCCTGCCTCCTGACTTTCGTCAGGGACAGACCTCATGCTACTGGGAGATCTGGCCTTCACTTACTGAGTGAGCACCTGTCCTCGTAGCCCCATACTTACCTTTAGTAGGCTAACTTGCTAAAGACTTTCTAATACTTTGAATTTCTTCAATTGTTAACTCAGTTAAGTCACTAATGGTTTCATCATCTAATCCCTTAGCTATTGCTTTCTTTGCTACCCCTATCTTTTCTTCTGTCTTTCCTTCTATTTTTCCATTTTTCTTAGCATTTTCAGCTCTTTCATTCATTTCTTGTAAAGTCTTTGTGATATTAGCAGTCAATATGCCCACCTCTTCCTTACTTAAATTTGATTTAAACATTTTTAATACTGCTTCTCTTACAGTTCCTTCTGTTGTATGGTCTAACCAATCCACAAGCCTTAGCTTCTGTTCCTCTGGAATGTTTTCAAATTCTGTTGCTACAACTGCTGCTCTTTTTATAAATTCTTGTGCGTCTATCTTCTGGTCTAATAAGAATATCGCTGATACGATATTTTCAATCTCTATAAGATTTTCTTTGCTATAGTTATTTACATTGATAAGTGCATATTTAAAGTTAATTGCATAGTCCCCAAACAACTCCACTCTTTGAATCTTATCTTTAAATTCCATAGCAGCTGTCCATGTAGGTTCTCCATTATAAAGAACAATAGGTATTACCGCTGGTAACTTAAAGCCTTTCTTCTTAACTTCTCCTTTTGGAAATTGCTTCACATACTTACGCCATATCTCAGCTGTGTACGAAAATAATCTTATAGGCATACTATAATCTACTGTTGACTGAAGCTCAAGGAGTATACAAAAGATAACTTCTTGGTCCTCAATGGTTGCAGTATAAACCACATCTGCCTCAATCTCTTCATAATCTCTTACGACATAATGACTTTTATCTTCACTTAGTCCTTCGGGATTTAGCTGATCTGCCCATGATTCTTTAACAAAACTTTGAAGTAATTCTAGAAAGATTTCTTTATTTTCAAAAAAGCTTCTATAGGTTTTGTCATGAATGTTATTAATACCTTTTTTCATACTCATCTTTTGACCTCTGTTTTCTTTTATTACTTTTATTATATGCCACTCCTATGTGCTTCACAATGTGTTTTTAATCCTTTATTCACTCAACTTCAGCAAGGACTAGACTCTATAGTAGCACTCTAACCTTCACTTACTAGAAAAAAAATAAGTCTCTACGACTCTGAGTCCAGCTTTAAATCTCTTACTTCATCTATGGATAGTTCCGTCATATCCGCAACGTTTTCTATATCCATTCCTTTACTCAATAATCTTCTCTATTCTTTGCCTCCACTTAACCTAATAAGTTCATCTTTGGCTTCCCTTATTTCTTCTATTCCCATTTCAAGAGACCTAACTTTCTCACTTTCAGGATTTTGAATTTCTACCTGTTTGATTGGTTTTAACATAGTTATCTTCTTTTGTTTATTTCATCTTATACTTAAAGTATAACCCAATTGAATAAGCGATAAAAGTATTAAAGAAAAAAGGCCTGCCTCCTGACTTTCGTCAGGGACAGACCTCATACTAGTGGCTTAATCTCTAGTTGCTAAAAAATCTTCTACTACTTTTAATTCTACTAATGCTATTTTCGCTTCTTCTACCGCTTTACTTCCCTGTACTCTTGCTTCTGTAAGTGTTGGTGCAGTAGTATCTTCTACTTCTATACTTTCAACAGTGTATTTTTGTATATAAACCTAAATTTTTCTTAAAAGTTATATAATAGCTAGCTTTAAGGCGTTTTTATCACTGGGAAAGTTGAGTTACTTAATAATATCCCTATTCACCAACAAATCTGCTATCTCCTCTGTTGGAATGACAAAGTTGCTCTCTCCTGTTGATCCTGGGCCTGCTTCGTATTTGTCAAAATGAATAACTAACTCACCTTTGTTATTGATATAGAATTTTTGATCTGGTTTAATCCCTTCATAGAGTGGCATTTCATCTTCTGGCATCCAGTATACTTTGCTCTCATCTTCTGCCATAATACCTTTCATCTCACCTATGAGATACTCATTAATGACTGATACATACGTATCATCTTTAAATAAGCTTGGTAAAGTGAGTGCTGTCTCACTTTTCTTATCAATCACATAGAATTTCACTTCTTGATTAGTAGATGCCATGCTTTCTACCTTATTAACTCTTAGTACAAAAACTTCTTCTGTATCAGTAAGTACTTCATAGTTCATATCTACATTATAATGCGCTACAGAATCTACCTCTTCCCATTCTTTAGCCATTGCTATAAAATCTTCATAAGTCTTATCCGCCTGAGCTTCTAATTCTTTATTGAGTTCATCTTGTAGCTCCTTGTTCGCTAATCCTTCTACTTGAGGCACACTGATATTAGCTTGTTGCCTATCCCCTTCAACTTTGTACTCTCTAAAGTTGATGACATTAATGATATTTCCAATCACAGGTATACCACTTAATGTATCTGCGAAAGTTGGACTAATATTTATAGTAAGTACTAGTGCTGCTGCCATACCTGTTGTTATTTTTGCCCATTTCATTTGACCACTCCTCTTTTTCTTTAACCCTATTTTAATTGCCTCTTCCACTCTTGTATCTAATTCTTTAGGAATTGGAATTTCTAAATATTCTTTTTTGATTTGCTCTAAATCTTTCTCACTTTTCATAGAAGCCTCCTTGTTATTTTATTTTTATCCTAAGCTTTTTTAAGGCTGTATATAGCCTTGTTTTGATTGTATTTTCATTTTGCTGCAACACCTGTGCAATCTCATTGATTTGAAGGTCTTCAAAATATCTGAGCTTGACTATGGTCTGGTAAGGCTCTTCTAGTTTATCTAGAGCTTCTTTTAAATCTATATTTTCATAAGTATCATATAAACATCCTTCATCCAATGTTTCTTGATAAATGTATTTCTTATTTTTTCTTAGATAATCCAAAGCAGTATTGACTATGATACGGTACATCCACGTCTTTACATAATTAATTTCCTTTAAACTATCTAGTGAGGTCAAGGCTTTGCAAATACTTTCTTGTACTATATCCAAAGCATCCTGTTCATTTCTAGTATAGCTATACGCCAAACGATACATGGATTCTTTGTACTCTAGAGTATACTCTATTACTTTATTTTCTTTTAATTTGCCTTTCATACTTGCCCCCTATCTCTCTGTTTTTCAGCTGACTCTTTATAGACGCTGTCTATTAGCAAAAAGTTTTAGCATTTATAATTCATTCCAAGTGCCCCGCATAAAACCCGATTGATTATCATTAATGGATAAGGCATAAATAATAACAGTGTATCCATCGTATCCTATATAACGTATGCCATCTTAGTGAAAGAATATATCCCCAACAAAGTTTCCACTCATATCACATTATCTCTATAATCGATAAAAATAGGAGCCGTCGCAGATTTTGATTACCTGCAACGACTCCTACTTTATTTTGTAAAACATCTAGCTAGCTCATTAAATAGTATGAGATGCTTTTCTTTTATTCTCTCATAAATTTCTTTTGCTTATTCCCTGCTGGCTTTCCATGCAAGCTCTGTTGTGAATTCAAAACGTTGTATCACTCCATCTCGATTAAGTGCTGTTGGCATTTCTCCACATTCTATAATAGCTTCATTTTGCATAATAAGTATTCCTTCTCTATCTATGTTTTGATTCAACTTTTCCTCTAGGTATTGATCTACTAATATCACATCAAATTTATATAATGTATCTATTCCCTCAATATCTCCTATAAGTTTATAGAAATTCTTGAATTCCTTGTGGTCATAGATGTTAAAGGGGCATAACTACTTCTACTTTAAACAAATCTCCATCTAACTCTATCTTAAACTGACCACCTTGTACCTGCACCAAACTCTGTGCGATTGCAAGTCCTAGCCCTGAACCTTCTGTTGTTCTTGATTCATCGCCTCTTATGAACCGCTCCGTAAGTTCACTTGGATCCATCATGTTCAGAGGGTCTTTGGATATATTTTTGATAATGAGCTTTCCATATGCCATTTCTTTTCTTACTTCTACATAGACTCTTGTATTTGGCAATGCGTACTTACTTACATTAGAAAGTAAATTTTCTATGACACGCCACATATGTCTACCATCTGCCATCACACTGATCTCATCTAGTCTACTTATGATTACTTCTAGTCCATTTGCTTCTAATCTATCATTATATTCACCTATAGACTGTACGACTAGCTGACTAAGCTCTAGTATCTCCATAGTTGTTTTCACATTGCCTGTTGCTACTTTAGATGCTTCCACTAGGTCTTCCACTAGCTGTTTAAGTCTAGCACTTCTTTCTGAGAGCACTTCGATATATTCATTTGCTGTAGCATTTTCAATCTTTTCTTGCTTTAGTAAATCAATATAACTAATAATAGAAGTAAGTGGTGTCTTCAGGTCATGGGATACATTGGTGATGAGCTCCGTCTTAAGCTTTTCACTCTTTAGTTTCTGAGCAACTGCTGACTCTAGACCTTCACCTACATGATTGATAGTCCCTGCCATCTCTTCCATTACTGGGAGTGAGTAACTAAGTTTTACTTTTGTCTCTAGCTCTCCACTAGCTATTTTTTTAAGACCTTTAGAAAGTTCTCGGTAATCTATTACAATCTTGATGATTCCTACTAGAGCTAACCCATTAAAGGCAATCCAGCCCATCACACCAAGAACCCAAAATCCCCCAAAACCTATCATCACTGCGAGGCCTAGGTTAATCACACTATAGCCCAAGATCCCTACTACTGCCCATACAGGTAAGTTCCCTTCTTTTATTCCTTTATTCAAAATCCATCTAGCACCTTTTACTATCCCAATATGCTGTGTAAAGCTATGATTCTTCAGATGTCTTATCCAACTTGATAAGAATAGCAATGTCCAAGCACAGCCTACACCTACTGATAGATACATAAGACCTAAGTATATAGAGCCTTCCCTAATCATTTCATAAAAGTCTCTGTAGTCTAAACTATTTACAAAGCCTACAAAACATATAAATAGCCCAATCCAATAGCCAACAACCTGTATCTCAAATGGTATTTTATCAATAGCTACTAAATGTACTTCTTTATCTTTTGCCCTTCTACCTACTACAATCAGTCCATAGATACTAAGTAATACCCCTACAATTAATCCAGGTGTTGCAAATTGATAAATGAACACCTCTGCCCAAGTTTTGCCTCGGTAAAATGCTTCACTCTCTTCATAGAAATGGTCTCCAGGAACAAGTTCCTTAGCCATCGCTACGTAGATTGTATAATCATATTGACCACTAAAATCTTCTCCATTATAGTACTCAAAGTTTTTACTATCATTAATATGATATTCTCGCTCTCCTCTATAAGTCGTAGCAAACTCTTGAATATAGGCTCCGTTACCAATGATATAAGCATCTCTACTCGTTAAAATCCCACTTATTTCAGCCGTGCTAAGTGTTCCTTCTATACTCGTAACAACTTCTCCTGTTTTATTATTGATCGCATAGAAATCTATATTAACATTGTTTTTTAATAGCTCTCGTTTGAGCTTTTCAAAATACTCTTTTCTATCCTTGATAATGCCATCTTTTGCAAACTGTATGCTCTGTTCTCCAATTAAACCAATTTGCTCTTCAGGTACTTTGTTATACTCTCTTATCTCATCCGTCGAACTCCCCACTAAATAGGCATTTATCTCCTTTCCTGTAATCTTATCAGGATCAAAGATACTCTCATCTGCATAACGCACAATCCAATCTCTTACATAACCTGCTTTTTGAATAAATGCATCTTTAAATTCCCAAGTATTATAGTAATCACTTTCATAAGGTGCATCCATAAAAGCAACTCCGCCTTGTACCACCAAAACAGCACAAATACATATCAAGATAACTGCTATACTTTTTGTCACTATGTTATAACTAAATTTTTTCAACCAGGTAACCACTGCCCCACACCACCTTTATATATTTTGGTTCTTTAGGATTAATCTCGATTTTTTCTCTAAGCCTTCTGATATGTACTGCTACAGTATTTTCTGGCGCATAAGCCTCTTCTTGCCATACATTTTCATAAATCTGATGAATAGATAGTACGCGTCCCATATGTTTCATGAGGTACACTAAGATTTTATACTCTGTAGGTGTCAGTTTCATCACTTCCCCATCTACCCATACTGTATTCTTGTCGGTATCTACACACAGACCTCCGCTCATGAGTACTTGCTCCTGGGTAGTCATGCTTCCAAGTGTTGTATACCTCCTGAGCTGAGACTTGACTCTCGCTAAGAGTTCTAATGTATTAAACGGCTTAGTCAGATAATCATCTGCCCCAAAATTAAGACCTGCTATCTTATCTGTGTCTTCACTCTTGGCTGATAAGATAATGATGGGTATATTCTTTTCTTGTCTAATACGTAGTGTGGTAGATAACCCATCAAGCTTTGGCATCATCACATCTAGCAAGATAAGATGCACTTCCTGCTTTTCTAATATTTCTAGTGCTTCTAGTCCATTGTAAGCTTTGATCACTCCATAACCTTCCTTCTGAAGATGCAAGGCTAGAGAGTTTACAATGGGCTTATCATCATCACAAACCAGTATCGTATACGGCATGACTTTCCCCTCCTGTTTCATTAGTATTCATTAGGCTTATTATACACGAGATTATTCCCTTGTTATAAGACTATTTTAATTAGTAAATCTTACAAATAGGTTGGGGGAATTCTTACGGTTTCTTAAGAACTTGCAAAATTAATCTTTATATCCTGTGAGTTTAACAACACCTAGAAGAACTAATCACCTTTCTTAAAGCTACTCATTTAGCAATCAAATGAGTAGCTTTAATCCTAATAAATGTACTCATTTTATCATAATCATAATCATTTGGTATGTAAATGATTATGATTATGATAAAATGAGTATATTAAAATAAGAGGTGAGTTAATGAAATCAATTGAAACAAATAAACTAGAGCACATGGCATTATCAATGCCTATCGTTAGACTTCTTACCACGATTAACGAGTATAAAGGTAAACAAGATTTATATAAAAAGCAGTCTCCACAAATTTTAAAAACATTAACTGATGTCGCCATTATCCAAAGTACAGAATCCTCTAATAGAATAGAGGGCATTTATACATCTAACACACGATTGGCTGAACTTATGAGTTATAAAACAAACCCCAAAGATAGATCTGAAGGCGAAATTGCAGGCTATCGTGATGTACTAGATATCGTTCATAGTAGTTATGATGCTATCCCTATTAAGTCGTCTGTTCTACTACAGTTGCACCGAGATTTATATCAATACACTCCTGGTTATGGTGGAAACTATAAAAATACTAATAATGTTATCGAAGAAACCCTTTCAGATGGCACAAAATTTATTAGATTTAAACCTGTCGAATCCTTCTGTACCCCTTCTTATATGGAGCAATTATGCAATCAATACGTAAAATATATTAATAATCCAAACATAGATTCACTAGTTGTTATAGCTAATTTCATCTTAGATTTTCTATGTATTCATCCATTTAATGATGGAAATGGTAGGATGTCTAGATTATTGACTCTATTACTTT
Source organism: Cellulosilyticaceae bacterium (assembly GCA_036655715.1). Lineage (GTDB taxonomy): Bacteria > Bacillota > Clostridia > Lachnospirales > Cellulosilyticaceae > JAVVPO01. Next base: position 25,410 of record JAVVPO010000021.1, read on the forward strand.
TGTACCAAAATGGTTTTGAAGTAGGTAGATTTATTAGTATAGAAAAGATTATAGAAGATAGTAAAGAAACCTACTATGAAGCCCTTTATAAATCTTCTATGTTATGGCATGAACAAGAACATCACTTAGAAATTTGGTTAGAATACTTCTTAGGTGTTATTTTAAGAGCCTATAAAGAATTAGAAACACGTGTAGGTTCTGTCACCCAAACAAAAGGTAATAAAAGCGAACGCGTTGAACGGATTATTGTAAACAAACTTGGGTACTTTACGAAAGATGAGATCCGAAATATGTGTCCTGACATCGCACACCCTACTATCAATAGAGTATTTGATAAGCTACGTGATGAAAAAAAGATAGAAGCAGTTGGTAAAGGCAGAAATACTAAGTGGAAAAATCTATAACGAACCCCTGCACACCATTACCCAAGCAAAAATCCCCTTAGGAAGAGGCCAAAGCTTTCCTAAGGGGATTTGGGGC
>JAVVPO010000021.1:25989-30333 GCA_036655715.1 Cellulosilyticaceae bacterium
CCAAGCAAAAATCCCCTTAGGAAGAGGCCAAAGCTTTCCTAAGGGGATTTGGGGCGTGTAAATTTATATCAGTTTAGTATAACGATACAAAGGACTAATTAGCTTTATTTCTCTCCTGATAAGTACAAAGTCCATAAGCTAACCCTATACTTAGTACGCCACCAGCCAGCTTAGATATGATAAATGGCATCACCATGGTATCTGCCATGGTATTCACAAAGGCTAACTGCCCACCAAATACAAAGGCCCCACTAATGCCAAAGGCTGCTGCCATGACTTTTCCTTTGGCATTCATGTTGTGGAACTGACTAAAGAGAAGCAAATTACTTGCTAAATTTCCAATAAGTCCTGTCACTGTCGCTTCGTTCACTTGAAGTATATTTCCTACTTTAGTTAATGGTTTCTTCAGGGCTTTACTCAGTACTTTAAGCATTGGGTAAGCTCCTGCTAGAAAGAGTCCTATCTTCACCACAATAAGTGCTGCTTCTTGTAGACCTAAAAGTGGTGTTTCTATTCCAAGTACTGATGTAGCTCCAATCAAGATAAGTCCCAGTATACTAAGCACCACAATCCCCTTACTTATCACGCTAAAACACTTAATCGTCCCATTAGGTTTCCACAATATAAATACACCTAACAGTATGACAAGCACCATGATCGGTAGCATATTAGCCATCAAGATGCTAAAGGGTATCCCTTGCACTAATCCGCCCACTAGACTTCCAAAAGGTATACAGATAATCCCTATGACCAATCCTTGCAAGAACTCTGTCATATCTTCCTTATGAATCATCCCGAGTGCTACAGGTATGGAAAAGCTTAATGTTGCTCCTAGGTTAGAAGCCAATATAATCCCTGAGAATAATCCCATCTCATCACTTCCTGCTAGAGAGGTTCCCAACTGGAAACCTCCCATATCCACTGCAAGCAAACTAGTTGGCAAGATAGAAGCATCCATATGCAGTAACTCTGCTAATGGCTTTGTCACTTCTAAGATACCATCTGATAACAAAGGCACCAATACGAAAATTCCTATCATATTAAGAGCCAATGAACCTATAGACTTAACTCCTGCTTCAAACTCACTACCTAGTCCAAACTTATTGTCTAATAAATAATCTATGCCACCTAATACCAAAAAGATAGCTATCACAATAAAAATTCCTTGTGTAATCATGTTGTCCCCTATTTCTTTAGCTTAGCAAATGCATCTGCAAATGCGAAGTTTCCTTCCTCTTCTTTTTGTTGTTCTTTCATAAATTTTTGAACTGATTTCTTATCTACTTTTCCTGGGCTATTTCTATATTTCTTATTGAAAGAGTCTACCTTTTCTCTAAATGTACACGTTGTACAAACATAGATCTGGCCTGCTCCTTCTCCTCTTATCTCTAACCTCTTATGACACTGTGGGCAGCGTGTATTCGTAAATTTACTTACTGTCTCTTTGTGTCCACAGTCTCTATCTTGGCATACGTACATCTTACCATGCTTGCCTTTTACTTCTAGCAGATGTTTGCCACAATCTGGGCAACGTTTGCCTGTCATATTATCATGAGTGTATTTGTCTGTACTACCTTTTACATCATTTACAAGTTTTGCACTATACGCTCTCATACGGGTTGTAAAATCTTTTGGATTTTGTTTTCCACGGCTAATAAGGTCTAGTTCCTTTTCCCATTTAGCTGTAAGAAGTGGAGACTTCAGATCTGCTGGTACTAAGTCTATGAGCTGTGTCCCTTTTGAAGTGGGTACTACAGCATTTCCATTTTTCTCAACATAGAACATATTGTAGAGTTTCTCAATAATATCTGCACGTGTAGCTACTGTCCCGATACCACCGGTCTCATCTAGTGTCTTGGCTGAGTCTTTATCTACACTGACATATTTGTGCGGATTCTCCATAGCTGATAAAAGTGTTGCTTCTGTAAAGCGTGATGGTGGTTTAGTCATGAGTCTATCTAGGTTCACGTTAAGTACTTTAAGTACTTCACCTTCTGATACAGCAGGTAACTCTTGGTCTTCTTTTTCTTCATCTGTCTCAAAGTCTTCTCTATCGTAAACCATCTTCCAGCCTTTTGCTGTGATCTGCTTACCTTTAGCCTGGAACTTTTCTTCGCCAACAGTGGCTTCTATCGTTGTTTGCTTATATTCACATGGAGGAAGTAATACACTTAGGAAGCGTTTGATAACAAGATCATAGACTTTTCTTTCATCATTACTTAAGTTTGCAAGTGTTACAGACTCTTCTGTTGGGATGATCGCATGGTGATCTGATACTTTCGTACTATCTACAAAGCTCTTATTAGGTTTGATACCCTTAGCTAAGATTTCATTAGCACTTGCTCTATATGATCCTATTGCAATTTCTTTTAATCTATCTCTAAGTGTTGGCACTATGTCCTCGGAAATATATCTTGAATCCGTTCTTGGATAAGTGAGTACTTTGTGGTTCTCATAAAGTCTTTGCATGATAGATAAAGTTTCTTTAGGACTATATCCAAAGAGTTTATTAGCATCTCTTTGAAGCTCTGTTAAGTCATATAAAGAAGGCGCATATTGTTTTTTAGGTGCTGTTTTAACACTTGTTACTTTTGCATCTCTTCCTTCTATTTTGGCTACTAATTGCTTGGCTAACTCTTCATTATAAATACTCTTTCCTTGTTTCCCTTGATAGGCTAGGTTGAATCCTTTTACTTTGATACCTAAATTAAAGTAGGGTACCGGCTTAAAGTTTTTGATTTCTTCTTCTCTTGCTACAATCATCGCAAGTGTTGCAGATTGTACACGCCCTGCTGATAATTGCGCATTATACTTACAAGTAAGAGCACGTGTTACATTAAGTCCCACAATCCAGTCACCTTCCGCACGGCATACCGCTGCTTTGAAGAGATTTTCATATTGCGCTGCTGGTTTAAGTGACTTAAAGCCTTCAAGTATTGCTTTATCTGTTACAGAAGAAATCCAAAGTCTCTTCATAGGTTTTTTTGCCCCTGCTTTTTCGATAATCCATCTCGCAACAAGCTCTCCCTCACGCCCAGCATCTGTTGCGATAACGATTTCTGTTACATCTTTGCGGTGAAGTAATTCTTTACACACCCCAAACTGCTTACCGCCACCTTTTAGGACTACAAGCTTCATACGTTCTGGTAGCATAGGCAGGGTCTCCATACTCCAAGTCTTGTATTTATTGTCATAAGCCTCTGGATCAGCTAAGCCAACTAAGTGCCCAAGCGCCCAAGTTACGATATAATTTGTTCCTTCTATATAGCCATTTTTCTTTTGATTACATTTCAATACTCTCGCTATATCTCTAGCCACACTTGGCTTTTCTGCTAGTACTAGTATTTTTGACATGTTTATGTCTCCTTTATTGGTTAAGAGGTTATTCACTCTATCACTCATTTTAGATTTATTATAGCCTATCGGTATATAAAATGAAAGCCTTGCTAGGAGAACCTAGCAAGGCGCTGTTATACTTATTTTTCTATTTGTCCCTTTATAGCTGTAAACGGGCTGCTGGTATTTTCTTAATAGCATTACTAACATTTATAGTACTACTTACCGAAAAAATCGCAAAAAAATAGTAGCCCCGTTCGCAATGGCAAGCTACTGTTTTTTTACATAAAATTAAATTTTTTCACTTAGCAAGTTTAAAGCATCCCAAAAGCTTCTACCATCGCAAGAATTAAATTTCCTAACCCATGTACTAGCCAAGCTGGTATAATAGAGCCACCTGACCCCTTTTCTGTTAGATAACCCAAAAGCCATCCACTAAATCCGGTAATCAAAACAATTATTATTGCCTTGATAGGCGTCGTTACTACAAAAAAGAGCACGCCATGTAAGAGTCCAAATAAGAATCCCTGAATGAGATTACCTACTTTAAATCCCCATTTATTACATAATCTTTTACTCAAAAAACCTCTAAAAAATATTTCTTCTGATAATCCCGTTTGTATCATAGCAAAAAAGAATACTGGCACTAATGCAGTCCAACCTTGCCCTGCATATGAACTCTGCACAGTAACACCTTTTGGTATGAGATAGGGTACTAAAAATAGTTGAGATATAATACATGACATAATAAATATAGTAGTACAAATACTAATCTTCTTTAAATCTCCATGCACTTTTTTTAATCCTATCCAAGAAAAAAAGCTTTCCTTTTTCCTACCTGTACATAGCCACCAAACAAAAGGTATACATGCAAAGCTTAACACTTGACAAATAGCCCCCCACATTAACCCTAAAATATCCACTTTATATCCTCCCCGTAAATTATCATATCTACTCTAAATTTAGATGCTTATTCAAAATATAATTAGTTACTTCAAATAATCCTAC
>JAVVPO010000021.1:30433-31521 GCA_036655715.1 Cellulosilyticaceae bacterium
ACCACTTAAAATAACCCAAGTAGTCGCTACTATCATTTTAGAGGCTATCAAACTTCTTGTCTTTACAGGTAAGGTAAACATCAAATACCCTTCATCTGATAAAAGACTCTTTTGAAAACGCTGTATCGTTACGACTAAAGTTATTACCCCTAACGCCATAAATAATGCTACTAATGCAATAGTTGCAAAGTCTCCGATTCTATTTAGTTCTTCAAAAAGCTCCTGACTACTTCTTCCAAAAAATCTTTGTACTAATGCTACAATCAAAATAGCTCCGTACAGTGGTAAAAATGTTCTTCCTGTCGCCTTAAACTCATATTTAATCAATTTCCCTAGCATTTGAATACCTCCCTAAATAATGCATCAATAGATTGACCCTTCTCTGCTCTGATATCATCTACATTCCCTTGTAACTTAACTTCTCCATATCCTAAGAAGATGATATCATCACAAATGTTTTCTACTTCTTGAATAAGATGTGTTGCAATAAGTACTGAACTATCCTCTTGATAATTCTTGATAATCGTATTTAAGATATAATCTCTAGCCGCTGGGTCTACTCCGCCTATTGGTTCATCCAGTATATAAAGTTTAGCTTTCCTAGACATCACTAAGATGAGTTGAACCTTTTCTTTCGTTCCTTTAGATAGCGTCTTTAATTTGCTGTCTTCATCTATTTTCAATACCCCTAGCATTTCTTTTGCTTTACCCCTATCGAAATCTTCGTAGAAATCACTGAAGAATCCTAATAAGTCTTTGACCTTCATCCAGTCATTAAGGTATGTTCTTTCTGGCAGATAGGAGATAATCTTTTTGGTCTCTATACCTAGTGTCTTACCTGCCACTATAATCTCTCCACTAGTTGGCTGAAGTAACCCGTTAATGAGTTTAATCATCGTACTCTTACCACTACCATTAGGTCCTAGTAGTCCTACCACTTTCCCTGGTGCTATGGTTAAGCTGACATTTTTAAGTGCTTCTTTGTTGCCGTATGTCTTACTCACATTCTTAAGTTCTAATATATTATTCATTATTTCATCCCCTCCAAATAATTGTGTATAAGAGTCGTAAGTTCTTCCTGCTTATAT
>JAVVPO010000022.1:0-11945 GCA_036655715.1 Cellulosilyticaceae bacterium
TACTTACCATACGCTCTTTACTATTCCATTCCACTTCTACCCCTAAACATTCTCTTATTAGTTTAATTGGTATCATAGTCGCACCCTGATAACTCATAGCCGGTACTTCTAACGCAATTACTCTTCCATTAATTCTAGCATCTTTCCCTATGGGTATCTCTATCTCTAAGTTTTCCTTATATCCTTTAATCGTTTTTGTTTGTTCATCCCAACTTGTTTGTATATCAAATGCCTCAAATATAGTCTTCATAGGCACCATCACACTATTACCCTTCATAATTGGTTTTACAGTGCACACCAATTCCTTACCATCTATCATGAGTTTAATAGGCTTTTGTGCTACTTTCCCTTCTGTAATAACGATAGCATTGCTTATTTCTCTTCCAGTTGCTGTTTTATATTCATCTTTATATATCAGCCCCGACGAAGCTCCACCATCTAAGTTAATAGCCTCTACTAATCCAAGATCATAGGCTATTTTAGATAATTGTTTGATAGTGACACCGTTTACAGTTCCCATCATTAATTTATTATCTTTTGTCACCCCACTAAAACTTCTTTGAGATGAATGACTTAAAATCTTAGGGTCCTTGAACCCTTCTTTTTCTGGCATATAAACACTTTTTCCATCCCTCACAAGAGAAGGACCTGCTCCAATAGCATGGACTACATTTCCCCACTCTACTTCCTTATTAGTAAGATAATCCTCATATACTATTTTATATTCTATTGTATCTCCTTTTTGAAACCTATCTTGTAAACTTTTATCTCCTACCACTATAGTAAACCCATCACTATATATAGGAGCCTCTCCTTTTTTCACATCTACTATAATATTATTTCTAGTAATTACTGATAACTTGTTATGTACCTTTGTTGTTTTTCCAAACTCGGATGTTAAGATTTGTACTGCATCTTCTCTATCATCATGACGATTAATCCCCCACGCAAACCAATTGTTCGGCCATCCATAATCCCCATTTGTTGCACCTTGTATTGTATATTTAACATTTTCCACCCTTACTTTATTATCTTCTGTAAATCCTATCGTTGCTCCCCTATCACCTACATACTTAACTTCTCCATTTCTTTGTACATTTCCAACAGGCTGCCCGTCTGTATAAGCATCAAAGAATGTCCCATTGATAGCTGCTACTACTTTACTATCTTTTGTAGCCGCTTGATTTGCAATATTTCTAAGACTATCTACTTCACCTATCTTGTCTTTTGCATAAACTGTTTTAACTTGGATATTAGGATTATTCAAATCTGCTGTTACTAGTTTTACAGTTTTTAAGCCCCCTGACGTCTGTACTTGTTTGGTCTCATAATTCACCGCAGATTCCCCATAAACACTCATACTAAGCATTCCTATTATCAGTATAACTATCATATTTAACATCTTTTTTTCTCTCATTTAATTTCTCCTTATACTACTATTTATCAATCTTATTATTATCACCTAGGCTACCACCTAAACTATAATTCAAGTATTCACTTCACCAACACTAAAGTAGCCTTATCTTTTACTTTAATCGATTAAACCAGCCCCACCTATTCCCACAGGCTTCACAAAAACATTTCTCTTTGTAGACCAGCGACTAAGTTACAAGGAGAGATGCTTTTAATATCTATTTTATTACAAATCTAAATCTGGTAAATATCACTTGCTTTAACGAGTTCCATTTGATGTGCTGATAGCACCGCTATCGTTTTTCCACAGTCTTCTGTTCTCAGAATAATAGAAGCATCATCTCCTATAGAAAAAGCATACATATACTCAATACTAATATTATCTTCTGCAAGATAAGTTAATAATTTCTTAAGCCCACCTGGTGTGTTGGGTACTTTACATCCAATAACAGGTGTTTTTTGTACTGAAAATTCTTGTTCCTTAAGCAATCCAAGTGCTTCATTTGGATTGCTTACTATCAATCTCACAATACCGTAATCTGAAGTATCTGCTATAGAAAGTGCCGATACATTAATTCCTGCATCACCTAATATTTGCATTACCTCATACAGCCTACCTGATTTATTTTCTACGAATACGGATAGTTGTTCTATAATCATTATCCTTAACCTCCTTTATCTTATATCTTTCTCATTTATCGTTATTATTCCAGCTTGTAAAATGGTATATTTTCACAATATCTCTAAACCTTTTACTTTGAAGACTTATCATTTCATCCCTTGATAAATATTCTTCTTTTTGCCAAATCACCTCATCACCTCTTAACCCTTCCTCTTATCTATAATTCTTTTTGCTTTCCCTTCACTTCGTTCTATACTTCTTGGCTCTACTAACTTCACTTTAACATGAAGTCCTAACAAGCTAAATAATTCAACTGTTATATGTTTCTCAATTTTTTCTAATGACCTAATGGCATCTGAGAAGAATTCTGGTTTAACTTCAACCCATACTTCAAGTGTATCTAAATTATTAATCCTATCTACAATAAGCACATAATGTGGTGCTGTTTCAGCCACTTTAAGCAATACACTCTCAATCTGAGAAGGAAATACATTTACCCCTCGTATAATAAGCATATCATCACTTCTACCCCTCACTTTTTCCATACGCACAAGCGTTCTACCACATTTACAAACATCTGTTGTAAGTTTCGTGATATCACGTGTTCTATATCTTAATAATGGCAATGCTTCTTTGGTAATCATAGTAAAGGCAAGCTCTCCTTCTTGCCCTTCAGGTAACGCTTCAAGTGTATCAACATCTATAATTTCTGGCACAAAATGATCATCATTAATATGCATTCCATTTCTAGCCTGACACTCGAAAGCGACCCCAGGTCCCATTACTTCACTAAGTCCATAGATATCCATCGCGTCTATACCAAGTAACTGCTCTATTTGCTCTCTCATCTCTTCAGTCCAAGGCTCTGCCCCAAATATTCCTACTCTTAGCTTAGAACTTTTAGGGTCTATCCCCATATTTTTTATGATTTCACCTATGTAAATTGCATAGGAAGGTGTACAAGCAAGTACGGTTGAACCAAACTCTTGTATTAGCTGAATTTGTTTTTTTGTATTCCCTCCCGAGATAGGCACTACTGCCGCCCCCAAATGTTCAACGCCATGATGCATTCCTAGCCCACCTGTGAATAGTCCATATCCATAAGCATTTTGTACGATATCACTTTTAGTAACCCCCATAGCAGTGAGCGCTCTAGCCATTACATTTGCCCACATCTCAATATCATTTTTTGTATATGCAACTACCGTAGGTTGCCCCGTAGTCCCTGAAGATGCATGTATACGTATAATCTCTTCCATAGGTACGGCAAATAACCCATAAGGATAGTTATCCCTTAAATCTTGTTTTGTTGTAAATGGCAAATACTTTAGATCATCTATACCTTTGATATCACCTGGCTCCAAGTTTAAATCTTTCATTTTTTTATAATAAAAAGGTACATTATGATACACTCGATTTACTGTATCAATTAATCTCCTCCCTTGCAACTCTCTTTTCTGTTCTAATTTTAGAGTTTCTTCTGATTGCCAATACTTCACCACCACTTCCCCCTTAATTTAAATAGATTGATAATTTTTTATTATCAATATTCTATCAGTATTTATTTTGATCTGCAAATAATATTATAATATTTACTTATATTTCTTTATTTTCAATAATTATCCCGTACCAAAAAGGAGTAGTAAGCATCATAGCTTTCTACTCCTTTTATAATTTTTATTCCTTTAATTCATTCAACACCAACATTTTTCTTTAATGGATTTCCGAATTCACTACCATTTCCGTTTCCACATATAATAATTTTTGTCTTTTTTCCATTTGTAAGACATATTACTATAATCATTATGATTACCCAAAACCAATACTGTGTATAAAAAGGTTCATCTTTTTGATAAGCTACAGGTTGAATCTTTTTCATTTACTTTACTCCCCTTTAATCTCTATTTACAATAATCATTTTTTCCTATTTCATAAAGATTGTTCCCGTCGGTATCTATTGTTACAATGACCGGAAAGTCTTCTACTGTTAATTTATATATAGCTTCTGCACCTAGTTCTTCATATCCTACACACTGTGCCTCTTTGATACATTTTGCAAGAAGCGCTCCCGCTCCACCTATAGCAGTGACATAAACTGCTCCATATGTTTTCATCGCATCTATGACTTCTTGATTTCTAAGGCCTTTTCCTATCATCATAGTCTGCCCTAGCTCCATCATCCTTGGTGCATATAAATCCATTCTACCACTAGTCGTAGGCCCACAACTTCCCATCACCTGCCCAGGCTTACTTGGCGCTGGTCCAGCATAGTAAATACTAATATCTTGAATATCTATTGGTATTGAGGTTTTTTCATCTATCTCTTCTAATAGTCGTTTATGCGCCGCATCTCTAGCAGTATACATAATACCACTTAACAAGAGTCTTTCTCCCACAATCAATCCTCTTGCTTGCTCCTTAGTAATAGGTATATTCATTTTTTTGTCCATATCTTCCCCCTATAAAATACTTCTCTTATGTCTATTCACATGACACCCAATATTGATAGCCAACGGCATAGAAGCTATATGACACGGATAATCTTCTATATGTACAGCAATGGCTGTAGTTGTTCCACCTAATCCTTGCGGACCTATCCCTAACTCATTAATCTTATACAATAACTTCTCTTCTAATCTTTTCATTCTCTCATCTTTATTCGGTTCCCCTATCTCACGCATCAATGCTGATTTAGCTAATAGTGCTGATTTCTCAAAGTTACCACCAATACCTATTCCAACTATTATCGGTAAACAGGCATTAGGCCCAGCTAACGTCACTGCTTCTAAAACTGCTTTTTCTATGCCCAGTTCTCCCTGTGAGGGCGTCAACATATATACCTTACTCATATTCTCACTTCCCCCACCCTTAGGCGCAATCATCAATTCTAGCTTATCTCCGGCTACTATTTCATAATGAATAACAGCTGGAGTATTATCTTTTGTATTTTTTCTGTATAGAGGATTTTCTACTATAGATTTTCTGAGATATCCTTCTTGATATCCTTTTCTTACCCCTTCATTAATAGCATCCGCTAATAATCCACCCTCTATATAAACTTCTTGTCCTAGCTTCACAAAAACAACAGCTGTTCCTGTATCTTGGCATATTGGCACTTGCTCTGTATGAGCTATCTCTGCGTTAATACAAATCGTTTCTAATATACTTCTTCCTAGCTCACTTTCTTCCTTATCAATGCTTTCTTTCAAGACAACTTGTAAGTCCTTTGGCAAGCTATAATTTGCCTCTTTACACATTTCTTTGATACTCTCTATAATTTCATCTACGTGTATCTTTCTCATTTATGCGACTCCTTTTTATAAGTGGGCCTTTTGAAATCCGGTATAACCCCTACCCTTTGTAACGTTTGTATACTTACCACTACTATAGGTCCAATAATAATCCCAAACACTCCTATTGTTTTTAGCCCTACATACATAGCCATCAAAGTGACCAGCGCATATATTCCAATTTGTTTTGATAATACTCTAGGTTCCATTACTTGTCTCATAATCAATATTAATCCATAAATCAGAAGAAGCCCAATACCTACTGCATAGTCCCCTATAATTAAATGATACATTCCCCATGGTATTAATACAGCACCACTTCCAAAAGCAGGTAAGGCATCAAATATAGCTATCCCTAAACTAATCAGCAGCACATATTCTCTTTGCAAAATAAATAGACCAACTAAACAGATGCAAAATGTATAGCACATTAATATAAGCTGAGTTTTAACATATCCACCTAAAGCGTTTTTTAGACCATTTTGCATAAGTAGTATTTTTTCTATAATCCGCTTTGGGATCTGAGCTTTTACGAATTCTCTAATCATTCTATTATCTCTTGTCATAAAGAATACAGAAATCAACATAATAATGATGAAGAATATCCCATTAGGTACCGTACTCACTATACTAGATGCATATGTTGCAATACTTCCTAAAGATTTACCTATATAATCAAGCAGCTCTGCTATAACTCCATCTAATGTAGAAAACGTATCTGGAAGAGGTAATAGAGTGGCCACAGAAGCAAATCTCTCCTCTAGAATCTCCATAAAATTCATAATTTGTTGCTGATAAATTGGAAATGCATTTATAAATGCTAGAATTTGTTCCACAAGTTGTTGAATTAATAATCCTATCAAAGCAAAAAAAGCGCTTAATATAGTGACTATCGATAATATAGTACCTAAACCTCTAGAAATCCCAAATTTCTTATTTGCCCATGTAACAAATGGATTAAGTAAACTTGCTAAAAGCCACGCAATAACAAACGGAGCCATAAGACCCAAAATATATTTAAATACTATATATATACCTAACAATCCGAGTAGAAAATATACCACTTTAATTAGAACCTCTTTACTAAGCAATCTCCATCTCCTCCTTGCTACACTCTATTAAATTCATTATTAATGCTATGCTACCTTCTAGCTATTGGTATGTCAAGCTATTTAGAATTATAAGAAAAAAATATTCTCTCTATTTTTAGACAAAAAAAGAACCACCATATTGGGGAAATATGGTGGTTTAAATAGAGTTTTGTAAGGGTTTGCTATTTAGGGAAATAATTTCGTTACTTTTATGTGTAATTATATGTTTAGGGGAGTTTAGAAATGATGTAAATACGGAATCTTTACATTTATCTAATCAAGGGTTTAGGGGAATAAAAGTAACAATAACTACTCCCTGAGTAATATCTTAATATCACTCGTCCGTTCAACATAATAATAACATCATATTTTGTCGAATGTTTGTATAAAATGTTAACATTCTATTAACAACACTATTTTTATCTTAAAATCATTTGTTTTTTATTTAACATGTTCAATTTAATGTGATTTTTTATGTACTTATTTCTAACTAGGTAATTATTATTTGTTATTTTTTCTAATACTATAGGAATAAGTTTATTAAACTCTTCAACTACCTTTTCAACTAATCTTCTAATATCTTATTTTTAGCTCTATTATTTTGTCGAAAAATATCGTTTTTTTTGACGTTATTTTCATCATTAGTTTTCCATTATTATTTGCATAAAAAAGAAGCCTTATAACCCGTCGGTTACAAGACTTCTTAGTGCGATTGGGGGGACTCGAACCCCCAAGGTCTAGGACCACTAGATCCTTAGTCTAGCGCGTATGCCAATTCCGCCACAATCGCGTATTCGTTTAATACATTAGTAATTATACCTTTGAATTAGACTTTCGTCAAGCTTTATCGGTATTTTTTTAGATATTTTTTGTAGTATCTATTCTAGTACTTGAAATGAGCTTTTTACAATTATTGCAAAAATAGCTACTCGCTCCACATGCATTCATCTGTTTCACTTCTTGTTTTCCACAATCTGGGCATATAAATTTTTTCAACATATTATTTCTTCTTTCTATAGTTATTTTATCTATTTATTTTCTATATTTTAGTATGTTACAATAAGCTATACTTTAAAATCCTTAAGGAGGATCTACTAGATGAAAAAAGTTTTAGATACAAAGTACTTAAAGATTGCACTTTATACTATTTTTGTCATTTCTGCATCTATATTAGTTTATAGACTATCTTCTAAATCTGATAACATTATGCCAAATATCACTTCATTTATCAAGTCAATTCTTGACATGTTTGCACCTATTATTACAGGCTTTATTATCGCCTATCTTATGAACCCTGCTATGGGCTTTTTTGAAAGACATCTTTTCAAACTGATCAAGCCGCACTCTATCAATCAGTATAAGCTCATAAGAACTATTTCTATTATTATCGTTTATATCTGTTTATTCGGTACAATCATCCTATCAATCCAATTTCTAATTCCACAAATACTCAATAATATTGAGGTGCTTGTTAACAGCACACCTACTTATATAACAGAGTTTAGAAATTTCCTTGATACACTAGAAGCTAATATAAATAATTCTTTAGTTACATTGCCACCAGATTTCATCGGTAACTTATTTGATTCACTAGATATTTCTAATATGTTCAATCTAAACTCTATCAATCTTGTATTCGAGAAGTTAGTCGTAAGTACTATGTCCATTGCAAGCCTTTTCCTTGATGGTATCATTGCCTTTATCATTGCAATCTATATACTTGGACAAAAAGAGACTTTCACAAATGGCACTAAGCGTATTATTTATTCTCTTTTCAAAAAGAATACAGCTGATAAGATTATAGATATCTCTAGCGAAAGTCATGAAATGATGATTAAGTTTTTTGTTGGTAAATCTATCGATTCTTTAATTATAGGTATTTTATGCTTTATTGGATTATCTGCATTCCGTAATCCTTATGCCCTTTTACTTTCAATTATAGTCGGTATATTTAATATGATCCCTTATTTCGGACCATTTATTGGAGCAATCCCTGCTGTTATTATTACATTATTTGAAGGGCTTGGACCTGCTATTATTGTAGCTCTCTTCATTTTAGCACTACAGCAATTTGACGGTCTTTATCTTGGACCCAAAATCATAGGAGATTCATTAGGTATTACACCATTTTGGATTATTTCAGGAGTTTCTATAGGTGGTGCATTAGCAGGTACTGCTGGTATGTTCTTCGCCTGCCCAATCTTAGCTGTTATCTTATTGACCATTAATAGGTGGCTAGATAAGAAGCTAGATGAAAAGGATATTAATCTACCTCAGCTATCTGTAGATGATGTTATCCCCCACATCACCCCTCCTACATCTTCTACAAACAAATAATAAGAGGTGTCTATCACTAAGGTAGACACCTCTTGCTTTTATAGCATTGAATTAATTTTTGCTTCTAATACTTGTTTTGGTAACGCACCTACAGATGTATCTACCACTTGACCATCTTTAATAAATAATATTGTAGGAATACTCATGATATTGAATTTTGACGCTACTGCTCTATTTTCATCTGTATTAACTTTACCAATTTTCACTTTACCTTCAAATTGACCTGCTAATTCTGTAATAATTGGAGCAACCATTTTACAAGGTCCACACCAATCTGCATAGAAGTCAACCACTACTGGAACATCTGATTGTAACGCTTCTTCTTCAAAGTTAGCGTCTGTAAATTTAAATGCCATATTAAATCCTCCTTGATTGTATATTGCAATATATAAATATAATGTTATATAATTAGTATATTACATCTGTTGCTATCTTGCAATAATTATTTTCCTTAGTATTTTATCATTTTTATATATAATCTATACTTTATATCATTTAACTTCTTTTAATTCCGCTAAATGCTTGTTCTAAATAATCCTCTAGTTCATCTATCTTTGTTATTATTCTTTTTCCAGATCCTAACTTATTATTTTTACTATATTCTTTTTCTTTAGCATTCAAGTACTCCTCTTTAGAAATAGGATATTTTTGATTTTTTTCTATATATTTATCTGGATAGACATCATAATAGTCTACTTGATTATCCTTATATTCTCCATAAGAATATGCAGAATCATAATAATTAGAATCCTTATAATGCTTTTGAGCAGGTTTACTATATAAATTATCTTCTTTATTATAGTCTTGCTGATAGCTCTGTTGATAATCTTTTTGATAGGATTGTTTGGTATATTCTTGTTGCGTATTATTTTGATATGCATACTTATCATTAGAAGTAAAGCTATTCTCTACATGATTTTTCGAGTTCATATTCTTTACTTCATCGTTATCAAGTTGATATTTTTTTTGTTCATATACTTTCTGACCATATACCTTTTGAGCTTTTTCATTTTCTTTTACTAATTTATTTTTTGTAATATAAGCTTCTTGTTCTATTTGATAAATATAACATCTAGCTTTATATTTTAGTTGTTCGACTAACTTCATAATCTCACCTCATATATTAACGTATATGTTAGTATATGAAATTTGTCACTTATTTGATATTTTTAGGAGGTATTGCCTCTAATCTATTAATAGTAAATCCTAGTTCTGAGAATTTCTTTTCATATTCCGTCATAATATTATCTTCCATATCACTATTATGAAGATCTAAAGTAACATTTTTCATCAACCATTTTTCTAATGAAATTTCTTCAATAGAAGATGCAAATAGTCCTTTATTATCTGTTTTGAAATGTAATTCTCCTTGTTTATCTAAGATATATTCATATTTCTTCAAAAAATCTCTGTACGTAAGTCTTCTTTTAGCATATCTAACCTTTGGCCATGGATCTGAGAAATTAAGATAAATTCTTGATACCTCTCCAGCTTCGAATATATCCATACAGTTTGCTACATCTACATATAGAAAATATAGATTAGCCGGTGTTTCTCCTTCATTAGCTTTTTTACAAGCTTTGTACACTACCGTTTCTGCTCTTTCTGCTGCTATATAATTAATATCTGGATTGCGTTTAGCAAGTTCTGTGATAAATCCTCCTTTACCACAACCAAATTCAACGTGTATAGGATTGTTATTTTCAAATATCTCATGCCATTTACCTTTGTAATCTTCTGGGCTTAATAAAACTCTTTCATCATTCTCTAAGTACTCTGTTGCTCTGGGATCTCTTCTAAGGCGCATAATACTTTCCTTCCTCATATGTGTTTTAATTATCCTATATTGTATCATGATTTTTTCCATCTTGCATTTGTTAGTTTCTAGAAGTCTCTTCCTTACATAAAATAGAAAAAGCCAAAGGTTCTATGGCATACAGTTCCTTCGGCTTTAGTTTTAACTTTTACTTAGTTTTTCTCTTAAATCATAGCAAGCCAGTATCCTGGTTCTCCTGTTGCTAATTTATCTGCATTACGGCATACAAAGCGTTCTATCTTATCAATATCCAATATGTGTCCTCTTGTTTGATGATAGATATCTGGAATACCTATATAATACTGTTCAACTTCTCTATCTTTACCTAAAATTAGATGATTGAACTTATGATAGCTAAAAGTTATAAATGGTTGTGTCGCCCATTCATATTTTAATTGAGGAATAGATATAAGTTCAGCTAATGATATTCTTACCCAGTCTATAGGTTGACTATCTTTTTCAAAAGGCTTAATACTAGCTGATGTTTCAAATATTTCTCTTACTCTATCGTACTCTTCTTTTTTAGAAAGAGCTCCTTTTTCATTTTCAGAGATTACTTCTTTAGTATTTACTTTATTTTTTTTTTGATTTATTTCTTCTGTTTTTTCTCTAATTATTTCTGCTTCTTTATCAGTGGAATATCCTACAACATTATTTTGTATATTTTCTCCAACTACACTGGTTTTCAGAAGTTGTTGTAAGCTTTTCAATTTGACTTCTAATTGTTCTAAGAAATCTACCTCTTCTTCTGAAGTTTCATTATCACTAGTTCCTGGTTTTGCTAATGCTGCTGTTTCATAAAAGCTTTCATCCTCATCTTTTATTACTTCTACAGGTTTTTTACAGGATTTACATCCTCTATTTACATTATAGCCTATATCAAATTGCTCATTGAGTATTTCCCTTAATCTATTCTCTAGCTCATTACTTTCTACATTACTTTCTTCTATTTCATTTCTAGTATTATTAACTTCTTGTTTACTTACTAGTTTATTATCTATTAATCTTTTAATTTGCTCTTCTAATTCATCTTTTTTATCTAGAATCTCTTGACGACTTATCCCTTGAGTGAGAAGTTCATCTAACTTAGTTTGAATATTTTCTTGAAGATTTTCTTGCTGTTCATCGTCACGACTTAATGCTTCAATAATATCCTTAATTTGCTTGCTTAAATTCTTGCTTCCTTTTTTTCCTTCACAACCACATGAACAAGGTTTCTTTTCTGGTTCAGGCTCTACTTCTGGCATTGGTAATCCCTCTGGTCCTGGTCCTGGCTTTGCTGGTTGATTAGGTTTTACTGGGCATGGTTTTACTCCCGGTGTTGGTAAGATTACGGGTCCTGGTCCTGGGCTTGCTGGTTGGTTTGGCTTTACTGG
>JAVVPO010000022.1:12045-29027 GCA_036655715.1 Cellulosilyticaceae bacterium
TTGGTAAGATTACGGGTCCTGGTCCTGGGCTTGCTGGTTGGTTTGGCTTTACTGGGCATGGTTTTACTCCCGGTGTTGGTAAGATTACGGGTCCTGGTCCTGGGCTTGCTGGTTGGTTTGGCTTTACTGGTTCTGGTTTTACTCCTGGTGTTGGTAAGATTACGGGTCCTGGTCCTGGGCTTGCTGGTTGATTAGGTTTTACTGGGCATGGTTTCACTTCGGGTGTTGGTAGTACTACTGGTCCTGGTCCTGGGTTTGCTGGTTGGTTTGGCTTTACTGGTTCTGGTTTTACTCCAGGCATTGGTAAGATTACTGGTCCTGATCCTGGTTTTGCTGGTTGGTTTTGTTTCATCTTTCCAGTATCTTCAGCTTCTTCTGACTGAATAGGTGTTATAACTTCTGTGTTTAGGGCCTTTTTATCTTCTGATATTTTTTTCGCTGTTGCTTCTCCTTCTATAGCGAGAGACTCTTCTGACTGAATAGGTGTGATAACATCTGTATTTAGAGCTTTTTTATCTTCCACTTTTGCCTTTGATGCTTTTGGTGTTGGTGTTTTATCTTTTCTTTCTTCTTGCATAGATTTAGGCTCTTTTTTAGGTAATCCTTTTTCTAAGATAGGTGTAATAAGGTATTTGTCATTTACATATCCTATCATAACCGTATCTGTATTACCTACTGTATCGCCTTCTATTACAATAGCTATACAATCTATATTATCTGCTTTTACACCTTTACCTTGCATATTATTAATGTCTATTTTAAAGTTTGTCATTTTATTTTCGTTGGGTTCATTAATAGTGCCTAATCTTACGGCTTTATTATCTTTTTTACTAAGTCCATAGCATATGTATTCCTTACCTTGTAAGCTTCTAAGGTTTTGCAAATAAACTCTTACCATTCCTGGCATACAAATAATAACATGGCCTGATGGACTTTTTTGGCTTTTGCCATATCCATTTATATTTTCTTCTAAATTAATAAACGTGTTCAGATACATTGTATTCTCCCCTTTTCTTGTCCGTAACTTATTTCTATATTTATATGAGAAAATACTTCTATATAGAACTAAAAAACCTCTGACAACTTAGTCAGAGGCATTTTGTATTATTTATTTATTAAAGCAATTGCTTCTATTTCTACTTTTGCAAGCTTTGGTAATTTACCTACTTCTACCGCACTTCTAGCTGGGTATGGCTCTACAAAATACTGTGCATAAACTTCGTTTACTTTAACAAAATCATTAATGTCATCTAAGAATACTGTTGTTTTTATAACATTCTTTATGCTACTTCCAGCTGCTTCTAATACCTGTATAAGGTTCTTACAAGCTTGATGTGATTGTTCTTCTACCGTAAGTGCAAGTTCCATAGTAGTTGGGTCCATTCCTAATTGACCTGATGTGTATACCATCTCTCCTACTACAACAGCCTGTGAGTAAGGCCCAATAGCTTGTGGTGCCTCTTTTGTTGATACTATCTTTTTCTCCATGATTATTTCCTCCTAAGGTTTAATATTATACCCTCTATAGTTACCTAGTATTCTAAAACATTTACTTTCAGCATTAATCTTACCTAGTGCAATTAACATATTGGCATCTTCTAAATTGCCTTCTAAATCTACAAAGAAAAAGTAATGCCAAGATTTATCTTTTATAGGTCTTGATTGTATTTTAAGTAAATTGACTCCATTATATGCAAAATGTGATAAGACTTGATATAAGGCTCCACTAGTATGTTGGGTTGTAAATACTATACTTACTTTATCACATTCTGCTGAAACTTTCATGTTTTTTGCTAAGACAATAAACCTAGTTGAGTTATTATCATTAGTATTTATATCAGCTTCCAAAATATCAAGCCCATATAAAGAGGCTGCCCTCTTGCTAGAAATAGCTGCCTTTGTCTTGTCTGTCAGCTCCGAAATAAACTTACTTGCCATGGCGGTATTTGCATGAGGTATCGCCGTCATATATTTATGTTTTTTTAAAAACATCTTAGATTGTCCAAAGGCCTGTGGATGAGAGTATACCTCTTTTATATCTTCTAACCTAGCTCCAGGTACTCCAACCAAATTATGCCTTACCTTGATAATCTCCTCACCTATAATGTAGAGATTATACTTATTCACTAGATCATAAACATCTAATACCTCACCTGTATATGAGTTTTCTATTGGGAGTACTCCATAATCTATTTCACCCTTGTTAATAGCTTCAAAGACCTCTTCAAACTCATCATATCTAGCCATTTCTTCACACTGCGAAAAATAGTTATGTGCCGCTTCTTCACTAAATGAGCCTAGCACACCTTGATAGCCCACTCTAGGGTTATCTATTCCTTTGTTATCTAGTGCCTCTTCTATAGCCCTTAAGAGCTCTTTATTCTGACAGTATAGCCTTTCTATAGATAAGTTTAGCTTTTCCCTAATACTCTTATACTGGTTTTCTTCCATATTAGTTGCCTCTTACTGTTCTATTTTCTATAGCTGCATATTTACTCATCTTCTTTATAAATTCATCAAATCGATCAGGAGTAATAGATTGTGGTCCATCACATAATGCTTTGGCTGGATTATTATGCACTTCTATAATCACTCCATCTGCTCCTGATGCAATAGCTGCCATGCACATTGGTTCAATCATGAATCTAAGCCCTGTAGCATGACTTGGATCTACGATAACAGGTAAGTGGCTTAACTTCTTAACAGCAGGAATTGCAGATAAGTCTAATGTATTTCTAGTATAGTTTTCAAATGTTCTAATTCCCCTCTCACAAAGGATAACTTGTTCATTTCCACCAGCCATAATATATTCCGCTGCCATAAGCCATTCTTCTATCGTTGAGGATAGACCTCTTTTAAGTAAGATAGGCTTTCTAGTCCGTCCTAGTTCCTTAAGTAATGCAAAGTTTTGCATATTTCTCGCCCCAACTTGAATGACATCTACATCCTCTACGAATTTATCTAAAGTTTGTGGATACATAATCTCTGTTACAATAGGTAATCCTGTAATTTCTCTAGCTTTCTTCAAGAGTTCAAGTCCATCTTCTTCTAGTCCTTGGAAAGCATATGGAGATGTGCGAGGCTTATAAGCTCCTCCTCTTAAGAATGTTGCCCCTGATGCCTTAACACGTTCTGCAATATTTACAATTTGCTCTTCACTTTCTACAGAACAAGGCCCCGCTATAATAGCTAACTCATTTCCACCTATTATGCTATCCCCGACTTTAATAATAGTGTTGTCTGGATGAAAAAGCCTATTTGCTTTTTTAAACGGCTCTCTAACCATCATTACCTTATGTACTCTTGTATCATTTTCTAGTTGATCCTGGGCTAAGCTAGGTGTATCTCCTACTAAACCTAATACTGTACACTCACTTCCTTTGATAGGTTGTACCTGTACATTGAAACTATCTTCTAATTCATTTATTAATTGACTTACTTCATTTTCACTAACTCCGTATTTTAATACTACTAACATTTTAACACCCTCCTTAGTTTTAAGTAAAAAATAAAGGACTCTATGCATAATTTGCACAGAGTCCTTTATTACGAATTATTTTATCATTTTACTGAATAAAATGGACTTTACATTTTTAGATGCATAACTTCATATATCTATTCTTTTCCAAGCACAAATGACCAGCGCTAAAATAAAAATAGCCCCAGCTAAAAAAGAATGTATAAAATTGTACTGTTAAGTTTGATAGATATTCCATTTTATTCTCCTTATTTATAATTTGTCATTTTATTGCTTCAAAATTAGACTTATTATATATTTATAATTTTAATTTGTCAATATTTTTAAAAAATTATTTATATTCGTCTATATAGTCAGATAGTCTAGCAAATTCTTCAAGAGATAATGTTTCACCTCTCGTTGTTGCACCTATACCACTATTGTCTAAAATCTCTTTAAACTTATCTTTAGGTAGATTAAATCCGCCATTTGACATTAATGTATTGAGTAATGTCTTTCTTCTTTGAGAAAATGCTGCCTTAATAATTCGAAGTAACTGTACTTGGCTATTCACTTGTACAGGTGGCTTATCATGTAAAACTAGTTTAATAACTGCTGATTCCACATTAGGTCTTGGCATAAAACAATTATGAGGTACATCAGTTACTAGAGAAGTTGTACAATAATAATTCATCGCTACAGTAATGGCGCCATACTGCTTGCTTCCTGGACCAGATGCTAATCTATCTGCTACTTCTTTTTGAACCATAACAGTAATGCTCTCTATAGGCAAATTATGCTCTAATAGACCCATGATAATTGGTGTTGTAATGTAATAAGGTAAATTAGCTACTACCTTTATTTTTTTACCTGGTGATTCTTCTTCAATTAACTTTGCAAGATCTACTTTTAGTACATCGTTATGTACTAATCTGAAGTTTTCACACTCGCCAAATTGCTCTTCTAGAATAGGGATAAGCTGCTTATCTATTTCTATTGATATAACTTTACCCGCATGTTCTATAAGCTGCTGAGTTACACTTCCTATACCTGGTCCAATTTCTAATACACAATCATCCTTGGTAATATCAGCTGCTTCAATAATTTTATCTAATACACGCGGATCTATTAAAAAGTTTTGTCCGAATTTCTTTTGAAATATAAATGGGTATTTATTTAAGATTGCCTTGGTTCCTTCAACTGTTCCTATCTTCTGCATAAAAACTTCACTCCTTTTGTGTGTTCATCATAACATATTCTAAAATCATCTGTATAGCACTAAAAAGCTACGCTTAGTCTAAAGCGTAGCTTTTTTTATCTATTTATATCCACGTTCTTGCTGAACATCTATATCTTGCTCTTCTAATATATATACTGTCTTATTCTGTCTACCAAATTGTTTCACTTGGCTCATTGAATTGAAGTATAAATCTATGTCATTTCCATCAATTGCCCCACCTACATCTCCTGCGATAGCAATCCCATATCCATCTACATAAAGAACTGTTCCAAGTGGAATAACATTTCTATCTACTGCTACCATTCCTACGAATGTAGGCATACCACTTGCAGTTTTGTTATACCATGGATCTCCTTCTTGATGTGTATAAGCTGTCGCATTCATAGTCAGTGCTTTTTTGTACTCATAAGCTTTGCCAGTCCTAGGGTCAACAATTGTGTTTTTAGCGCCTTGTTTAACGATTTTTTCTCTAGGTTCTTCTATAATTACTTCTTCCTTGATGGTTTCATTGACGATTTCACCACCAAAACGCACGATTTCTACTGTTTTTTCTTTGAGCCCATTTTTTCCTTCTGTACTAATTTGTGTTTCTCCCTCTTCTAAGTTTGGAGTTTCTTTCACGATTGTCTTAAAAGGAATGTCTTCTTCTATAACTTCTACAGTAGTTTGTTTAGTCTTAACTTTTATTTCTAACGCATCTGTAATAGGTGTATCCAGTGCCGGTTCAACTATACTGTCTTCTTCTAGTTCTATGTGTCTTTTCTCTAGTAACTCTCCTACTGTTTTTTCATCAGTTTCGAAAGTTGTTATGTTCCCGTTGAACTTTATACTAACAGTTGGCTGCCACCTATCGATTGTAATTTTCATTCCAGTTTCTATTTGTGTATCTAAACTAGGTGTTACTTCGTCTTTTTCATTTAACGTGATGCCTTGTGCTTCTATTACTTCTTCTACATAAACATCAAACGTTTCATATTCTGTTACTTTTCCATCATCTACGATGGCTACCGTTTTCGATAGTGATTCATAGGCTGTTATTGTACCCGTACCGAGCATAAACAACGCTACAATCAACAAAGCAATTCTACTTCGATTTTTCATGATTACCTCCTTGATTTGGGCACTTTTACTTTGATACTATGTTTAGTATAGTTTTTATTTATCAAAGCATTTCTTAATTCCCTCTCATCTCGTCAATCGCGCTTATCGATGCTCTATTGGAAATAAATGTATTATACTTTTTTGACTAATCTCATAATGAATTGTAATACAAATTACCTAACTTATCAAGCATTTTGTAATTACTTTTTTTGGAAATTCTTGTTTTTTTATTTTTATCATCTCCTAAAACCTTTGTTTTTCAATACATATAAGTACTATTTCTTGTTTTTTTCATTTTTGCAACTTAATAGTTTTGTAATAATTAATTAATAATATTTATATGCTAGTATATGATTTTTAGCACTAGTTTGTATTATTTTTCTTTTAATTCTTTTATATTTTAGACTTTACACCTACTTTTTATACATATGCCTATTTTTTTTATAGTTTTAAACATTAATTTTATTTTTATCTAGTTTAGTAATACTATATTTTTTGTTTCAAAAAAACACACCAACCCAACTAGAAAGGTTACTGTGTTTTTAGACAGTTTTATGTTATTTTAAATAACTTTTTAGCATTATAGCTTGTAATATTGGAAACCTCTTGGACAGATATATTCTTTATTTCTGCTATTTTGTCAACTACATGACTTAAATGAGAAGAGTCATTGCGTTTCCCTCTATGTGGTACTGGCGTTAAATAAGGACAGTCTGTCTCTATTAATATAGATTCCAAAGGTATAGCGTCTACTACCTCTACTGTCTTTCTAGCATTTTTAAAAGTAACAGCTCCACCTATCCCAATATAAAATCCTTTTTTCACATATTCTTTTGCTAGCTCTTTACTTCCAGCAAAGCAGTGAATAACTCCTTGTTGTATTCCACTAGCTGTAATCATGTCAAAAGTCTCTTGACAAGCATCTCTACTATGGATAACTACAGGAAAATTTAGCTCTTTCGCTAATTCCAATTGAATACTGAACCATTTTCTTTGCAATTCTCTCGGCGCAAAGTCATAGTAGTAGTCTAATCCAATCTCGCCGACTGCCACAACCTTGGCATTTTTAGCAAGCTCTCTTAAAATACCTATATCTTTTTCAGTCATACTCTCTACTTCATGTGGATGCACCCCTACTGTAGCGTAAATATACTTATATGTATTAGCCAACTCCACACTAGTATATGCTGATTCCATACTAGCTGCTGCATTAACCACATAATCCACACCCTCTAAAGGTAATCGCCCTAATAATTCTACTCTATCCTCATCAAATCTTTCATCATCATAATGTGCATGTGAATCAAAATACATAATTACCTCCCTGATTTTCATCGAAATAGCTCTCACTTAAATCTGCATAACACTCATTCATAATTAAAATTTCGAATTCTTTCCAGCTTCCTATCCTTTGAAATTCTTTACCTTCTAATTTATTATGTGGTCTATCAAAGATAATAGGTACTCCTCCCGATTTAGCGAACGCCCTAATATTATGCATCCCATCATCTAATAGATAATCTCCTCTTATCATGTGTTTAGCCGAAGATACTATAATATTACTTTGTGGTAAAAAGGCCATATGTTCCTTTATCCATTCATATTTTGCTTCCACAGTTCTTGGATGTGCTGCTGTTACAATATACATCTCAAATAAATTACTTCTATATAATCTTTCAAAAGTTTCTATAGCATCCTTTACTGGTTCTAAATCTTTAAACAAGTCAGGTTCATGCATAACTGTCATTATTTCTTCTCCAAATATAGAAATCAAATTCCAAGAATTACACTCACTTGCTTTAAAACTAGTTCCGTATTTATTGTTAAAAGCTGTAACAACAGCTACAATATATTCTACCAATACATCATCTTGATCTATAAGGAGAATTGGTTTATTCGAAGACATATCTTCACCTCTTTTAAGTTTTATATGAATTTTTAGTGTAGTATATTTTATTAGGTTTTATCAAATCTTGTTCATCCTATCTAACATCTCTTTTAGTTCTTTAATCTCTTTCCTTAAATCTTCTATTTTTCTCTCTAAGTTGCCCACACTTCGTGTATAAGGACTATCTTTGAGAGGTGTTTCTAATGTAGCAAGTATAGATTGTTTAAGTCTTATCTTATCTTTTATCTCATTATAAATAATACACATCTCCCTATTACTACTTAATTATTTTTAAATCTTTCCTTCTTTCTATCATAACAATAATAAGCAGTACAAATATAGAGGTAATGTCTGCTAAACACTGTGAGAAAAATACACCCTCTACACCCATTATAGACGGAAGTACAAGTGAAAATAATATCTGTAAAACACAAGCTCTAGTTATAGTGACTATATTCGCTTGCAAATTCTTCATAACGGACTGATAATAGGCTCCCATAGAAAAGATAATCCCTATAGCCGGAAGTCCTGCACAGTAGATTAATATTCTTCTATAAGCTATATCTAGAGTTGCTCCTTCTAAACCAAATATACTGATAATAGGGTATCCCCATATCCACAATATACTATAACAAACGAGTCCTAGTATAAAACAAGCCACAATCGTTGTTGTTAGAATTTTCTTCATCCGTACAAATAACTCCGCTCCGTAGTGATAGCCTATTAGTGGTTGCATACCTTGTGCAATGCCTAACGCTACTTGTGTATAAAGTGAGATGATATAGCCTGATACCGAATAAATAGCTACATCTGTTGTCGTTCCATATGTATAAATAATATTGTTTTGTATCAATAGAACTATCCCTATAGAAATCTGCATAGCAAAAGATACAAATCCTATCTTAAAGATAGACTTTAATATCCCTTTATTTATATTAAAATTAACCTTCTTTAACTTAATGTTTGCTTTACCATATACAAAATAATACAAACCACACAGAGTAGATAGCAGAATTCCTGCACCTGTAGCTAATGCTGCACCTTTTACGCCCCATCCCAGTACCATGACAAATAACCAATCTAAGATAATGTTTCCTACCGCACCTACACCTACCATAATCATAGATAATTTTGGATTTCCATCCGCCCTTACAATAGGATTGAATGTTGTTGATAAAATATACGGTATCGCCAACAAGTAGATAATAATATAGTAGTCTTTTGTATACTGAAATGTATCTTCAGTTGCCCCTAATATACGTACTACTGTATCCGCAGTTAATATTCCTCCTATAGTCAGGATAGTTCCTATAATAATGCATGCTTTAAACACTGTTCCTAATATCTTCTCTGCCTCTGCATGCTGTTTTTGTCCTAAATGTATCGATATCATGCTACTTGCACCTATGCCTAACATAGATCCTATCCCTAATATAACCGTTACAGCTGGCCATGCTAGGTTTATACTTGCAAGTCCAGCTTCTCCCACACTTTGTCCAACAAATATGCCATCTACCATAGTATAGAGTGCATTAAACAGCACACCCACTACTGATGCTACAACAAAATGAGACCAAACTTTGAATACATTTTCCTTTAAAATACTTTCTACATTCATTCTTTCACCTCTCCTGTTGGCAATTATATAGCATAATATTTACGTGGTCAAAACAATTTACATATATTTTTTATATTTTTTTATGCTGACAAGCAACTCTTAAGATTTACTGCAATATGATTATATATAACATATTTTTCCAAAAGGAGTTGTTGAAATGTCTCGTCTTCCTCAAATAGGTGATCAAATCGCTAATGTACCCACTACCACTGAAGACAATTGGGCAGTTGTCCTTATCGAACCAAACTCTTCTCACTCTGCTAAACATAGATACCTTACTCGTAGCACTAACTTGTTTGAACAAAACAACATAGACTTTATAACCTTTGAAGAGGATTGTAATGACACTTGTTTGTTCATTATCGATCCTTTAAAAATAGTTAGAGCTGTGCTTTATGACTCTGAAAATAATTCTATTAATTCTTCTCAAATAGTTAGTATCATTAATTCCTTGAAGCCTTCTCTCCGCCCGCAAATTAATAGCCTCGAAAACAGTCCTCCTGGTTTCAATCCTGAATGCCCTACATTAAAGCCTATCGTCGGTGAATATGTCCTGGGCAATCCTCAAAATGTAGATCCACTGCTTCTTGATTTTGCTATCTATGCCTTTGCTCTTATTCAACCTAATGGTACTTTCCAAGTTTACTCTGAACGCTATCTTAAAGAACTCGCTAATTTAAGAACCACTAACCCTAAGCTAAAAGTTATTATGGCTATAGGTGGTTGGGGTAATGATGGTTTCTCCGATGCAGCACTTACACCAACATCCAGATATGCTTTTGCTCGCGAAGCTCAAAGATGGGTTAACCGATTTAATCTTGACGGTGTTGACCTTGATTGGGAATATCCGGGTTCTAGTGCTGCTGGCATCAAATCTCGTCCTCAAGATGGTGAGAACTTTACTTTACTCATTCAAGCACTTAGAGATGTATTAGGTCCTGAAGCTTGGATTAGTGTAGCCGGTATTGCAGATAATAGTTATGTTAGGACAGTACAAATTGATGAGATTGCACCTCTTATAACTCACTTTAACCTTATGAGTTATGACTTTACTGCAGGTGAATCCGGAGCTAACGGCAGTAAACATCAATCTAATTTATTTGACTCTGATCTTGCCCTTAATAATATCAGTGTTGAACTATATATTAATAACCTTCTAGATGCAGGTATGCCTCCAGAAAAAATTCTTGTAGGTATTCCTTTCTATGGTAGACGCGGCGCTACCTTCACAAGAACCTTTGATGAGATAAGGAAGAACTATCTTAACAAAAATGGCTATAAAGTTCTTTGGGATAACGTAGCTAAAGCGCCTTACATCGTTGATCCTTCTGGAAAATTTTTCTTGTCTTTTGATAATGCCCTTTCTATCTATTATAAAGGACAATATATCTATGATAACTGCTTAGGTGGTATGTTTAGTTGGCAATCAAGTTTTGATCAAGCAAATATTTTAGCGAGTTATATGAATACTGCTATTGATAACCCTGCTGAACTAGAAGATATTCTATCTGAATCTTATTATGGCCCTAATTCTTAATCATTAGCTTCATAATACAAAAGAGGTCTATAGCACATAGATTAACTCAAAACGAGTTATTTCTATATACTATAAACCTCTTTCTTCTATATATAAGTTACTTTACTTTCTTAATCTCATACTTTAGCTTGTACTTAATTATTACTTTAACTACTTAACTAACGCACCAGATACCATCTCACCAAGTGGCCCTACAGCTACAAGGTTCCCTGCATCATCAGATGCACAAAGTACCATACCTTCTGACATAATGCCACGAAGTTTAACTGGTTTAAGGTTTGTTACAACCACTACTTTTTTGCCTACGAACTCTTCTGGAGTGTAGTATGCTGCAATACCAGATACAATTTGTCTGACTTCTTCTCCGATTTTAATCTTTGATACAAGTAATTTATCTGCTTTTGGTACTCTATCACATTCAATTACTTCACCTATTTTAAGTTCAACTTTAGCAAAGTCATCAATTGTAATCATTTCTACTTCTTTGATTTCTTTAACTTCTTTTACTTTTTTAGGCTCTTCTTTTTTCTCTTCAGCCTTTGCTACTACAGGCATAGTTGCCTCTAATGCTGCAAGTTCTTTTTCTTTATCTATACGAGGGAATATATTGATACCTTTTTTAGCTGTTACTGACTTTGGAAGTGTTCCCCATATATGGATTGTATCCCATGCAGTAAGCTCTCCTCTTTGTACCCCAATTTGCTCCCAGATTTTTTCTGGTGTTTGTGGCATAAATGGTTCAACCATAATACTTATAATACGTAAACCTTCTGCAAGCGTGTAAAGAACCCCAGCAAGTTTAGCTTTATT
Source organism: Cellulosilyticaceae bacterium (assembly GCA_036655715.1). Taxonomy (GTDB): domain Bacteria; phylum Bacillota; class Clostridia; order Lachnospirales; family Cellulosilyticaceae; genus JAVVPO01. The sequence goes on from JAVVPO010000022.1 coordinate 23,697, forward strand.
TTCTTCATCTTTTGCAAGTACCCATGGCATTGTTTCATCAATATATTTATTAAGTCTACGAATAATTACCCAGATATCTTCTAATGCATTATTAAAGAAGAGTTTTTCCATGTTTACTTCTACTTTTGCAATAGACTCTGCTACTACAGCTTGTACTTGCGCATCAAATTCATTACCCTCATGCTCAGCTTGAAGTACTCCGCCATCAAAGTATTTCTCAATCATTGCAACTGTTCTTGATGCTAAGTTTCCGATATCATTTGCTAAGTCTGAATTGATTCTTGAGATAAGTGCTTCATTGGTGAAGTTACCATCTTGTCCAAATGCAATTTCACGAAGTAAGAAGTAACGAATAGCATCACTACCATATCTACCTACTAATACACTTGGATCTACTACATTTCCTTTTGACTTACTCATCTTGCCACCGTCTATTACTAACCAACCATGTCCAAAGATTTGTTTTGGAAGTGGAAGTTCAAGTGCCATAAGAAGTGCTGGCCAAATAATAGTATGGAAACGAACGATTTCTTTCCCTACTAAATGTACATCTGCTGGCCAGAATTTTTTGTAAAGTTCATCTTCACTAGTTCCGTACCCTAAAGCAGAGATGTAGTTTGATAATGCATCAATCCATACATAAACAACATGTCCTGGATCAAATTCTACCGGTACTCCCCATTTGAATGATGTACGAGATACACATAAATCTTCTAGACCTGGACGAAGGAAGTTGTTAAGCATTTCATTTTGTCTTGTTTGAGGCTCTATGAATCCTGGGTTCTCTTCAATATGCTTGATAAGTCTATCTTGATATGCTGAAAGTCTAAAGAAATAAGATTCTTCTTTTACTTCTTCTACTGGTCTACCACAGTCTGGACATTTTCCATCTACAAGTTGGTGTTCTGTGAAGAATGTCTCACATGGTGTACAGTACTTTCCTGCATACTCACTTTTATAGATATCACCTTTATCATAAAGCTGCTTAAAGATTTTTTGAACTGTAGCCTTATGCTCTTCATCTGTTGTACGGATGAATTTGTCATAAGTAATATCCATAGTTGACCAAAGATCTTTAATCCAATCTACTATACCATCTACGAATTGAATTGGTGTTACATTTTCTTCTTCTGCACGTCTTTCTATCTTTTGACCATGCTCATCTGTTCCTGTAAGGAACATAACGTCATATCCACGAAGTCTTTTGTATCTTGCCATAGCATCCGCTGCTACTGTTGTATAGGAATGTCCTATATGAAGTTTGTTACTTGGGTAATAAATAGGTGTTGTTATATAATAAGTTGGCTTGCTCATTATCTTTTGTTCCTCCTGTATATGCAATAAGTAGTTCATTTCTCATTAAAATCTATATCTATTATAGTTTTAATTACCTTGTTTTACAATAACTCTAGCATAATATTATTATTTTTAATGCTACTATCTCCCAATTCTCTATTATGTTATTATAAACATAAACTTGGCATATTACACATACGTATATATCGATTATCAGGTTAATCATTTTCTAAAGGGGGAGATTTTTAATGGATTCATTTTTATTTGGTACATTTAATAATATGATATTTACATTTGTACCTGCTTTTATCTTCATTGTTTTTATGATTGTCATTGGAACACTTATTAAAAATGCCATTCACTACTCAGTTAATAAAACAAAACCACAAATACCTGTTCGTGCAAAAGTAGTTGCTAAACGTACCAATATTTCTCATCATCACCATGCAGGTAATAATATGCATAGTTCTAGTCATACTACTTATTACACTACATTTGAACTTGAAAATGGCGAAAGAATGGAATTACATATTCCCCTAGACCAATTTGGTTATCTAGTAGAAGGTGATAAAGGCACACTTACTATTCAAGGAGATATGTTTATTGCATTTAAAAGAATACTTTAGACTATATACTTACCAAAACTTTAAAAGGAGCGTGTAACATGGGATTATTCGGAGGCAGTAAAAGTACCAACCCAGATAAATTTGAACCTTATCTTATCGAAGGTGAGCATATCGAAGCAGTATACAAACTTGTACTAGATGAAATTTGCTTCACTAACAAACGCATTATCTTTGTAGACAAAGAAGCCTTTTCTACAAAAAAAGGATTCATCAACTTACCTTATAGCTCTATCTATTACTTTGCTGTTGAAAAAGGTGGAGTCTTTGAACTCGATAACGACATCAAATTAGTCACTAAAGGCGGCAATTTTGAAATGGAATTTGCCAAAGGCACAGATATCCTAGAAGTTGAAAAACTCCTAGCCAAACATATCTGCAAGTAATCTATTCATAGGTCCGTCTGAGGTGTTAGAAACCCAAAGATATCTAACACCTCAGACAGACCTAACATTTACTTTCCCTTTCACTCTACTTTCCTCTTAGAGAAGTCTTATCCTTTAATATTTTATCTCTTCCTCTTGATCCTCTTCTTCATCCTCTAACTCAATCTTAAAACATCCTATTTTAGGTGATAATAAATTATAAGATAGCCCAAAAATCATGCCAACACCTCCATATATTATAGGTGCAATAAGTATCATACAAAGTGATCCCATTATCATACCTTTATCTCCATTACTTCCCATACTGCCTAAAATCATAATAACAGCTAATATACCCATTGGTACTCCTATTAAAGATATAATCCCAAAGAAAATTCCCCTTAAACTAATTCTTTTAATACTTACTTTTTTCATTTTAAATTTCCCCTCACTCTAAATTTATCTAACTATTCTTTATTATAAATCAATTTTAGCTTTATTCAAAGTACTAAGATGTTATAGGATAAGCCGTTCATATCATAAAATAATTTAAATATATACTTGAGCTGGTGATAATATGAGATTTTTAAAGTTTAGAGAGTATCAAAACACTCCCCAACCAGGCGATATAGTAGGAGTTAATCGCTTACGTTTTAATATGAAGTATGAACATTATGGCATATATGTAGGTAATAATAAAATTGTTCACTATTGTAGGTTCAATAAATCAGATGAATCTAGCATTACCGAAACAGATTTTGAATTTTTTCTAAAAGATAGCAACCTTTATTTTATCTTTGATTGTAAAACAGCTTATAAAAAAATAAGGTCACTTCATCCTAGAAACCTTATTATACGTAATGAATTTAGGGGTAAAAATAAACTTTATCTTTATTCTCCTACTGAAACTATAGAGCGTGCTTACTCTCGTATAGGTGAGACTAAATATAATTTAGCTCTTAATAACTGCGAACATTTTGCAATTTGGTGTAAAACAGGTCTATCTAAAAGTTATCAAGTTCAGCGCTTTATATCCTTTGGTTTATCAGGGAAAACAAAATTCATAGATGTATAGTATTATTTTTATATTAAAATATTTAATATATATTATTATACTTTTTCAACTTTTTGTTCGTGCAATATTTATTATTATTTTACTTTTTTATATTATTTTTTGTTGTTTTATTTATTTTTCTTGACTTTTTTTATATTCAGAATAATAATTATACTTAGGAAAACTTTTTTTCTTACTACATTTGTAGTGTGATTTCTATTTCCCTAGTATGAGGGACAATCACAAATAACATTTAAATCACTTATGAGGAGGATTTCAACTATGGCAACAAACTCTAGATTCCCTAGAACAGAAATTGGATCACAAAATCCTATTTTCAACCAAATTCGCACAACTATTGAAACTGCTTTTTACGGTAATAATGTAGTTCCTGTAACTTCTTTAAAAGAAGCTTATAAATTAGCTAAAGCTGCTCCTGGTACAGTAGTAACTGACATCCCTGTTTACCAACCAGAACTTTTAGGTCTTGATGAAGATACAAAAATTCTTCTTTTCAATGACGGTGCGGTAAGTGGCCGTGCTGCAGCTGCTCGTAAAATCATGGGTGAACCAGGTGTTAACCAAGGTGAATACGCTTTAAAAATTAGTGAAGCTATCTATAAATCTCGTACAAAAAAACTTTATCACGCTCAATCTATTGTAGGTCTTGATAAGGATTTCTCAGTAAAAGCTCATCTTTGCATTCCAGAAACTCAAGAAAACATTATGTACTCTTGGTTATTAAACTTCCAAGCTATTAATGAAGTAGTATCTGAAATGTACAATAACTCAGATGTTATTCCTAACGAAGGTGATATCTACATATTCTCAGATCCAGACTGGTCACATCCAGATCATCCAATGGGTCTTACATTCTTCGATCCAATCCATAACTGCGCTGCAATATTAGGTATGAGATACTTTGGAGAACACAAAAAAGGTACTCTTACACTTGCATGGGCTCTTGCTAACCGTCACGGGTATGCTTCATGCCATGGTGGACAAAAACGTTATAACTTAGGCGAAGGTAAATCTTTCGTTGCTGGTGTATTTGGTCTTTCAGGTTCTGGAAAGTCAACACTTACACATGCTCGTCATGGTGGTAAATATGATATTACTGTTCTTCATGATGATGCCTTTGTTATCTCTACAGAAGATGGTTCTTCAATTGCTCTTGAGCCAGCTTACTTCGATAAAACTCAAGATTATCCACTTACATGTGAAGATAATAAATACCTTATTACAATGCAAAACTGTGGTGCAACAGTTGATGAAGATGGTAAAGTTGTTCCTGTTACAGAAGATATCCGTAATGGTAACGGCCGTGCTGTTAAATCAATCCTTTGGTCACCAAACCGTGTAAATAAATTCGCTGAACCAGTTAACGCTATCTTCTGGATCATGAAAGACCCTACACTTCCACCAATCCTTAAACTTAGTGGTGCATCTCTTGCATCTGTAATGGGTGCTACACTTGCTACAAAACGTTCAAGTGCAGAACGACTTGCTCCTGGAGTAGATCCTAATGCTTTAGTTGTAGAACCATACGCTAACCCATTTAGAACATACCCACTTACTAATGACTATGAAAAATTCAAAGCATTAGTTTCTGAGAGAAATGTAGATTGCTATATCCTTAATACAGGAGATTTCATGGGCAAAAAAGTAACTCCAAAAGATACTCTTGGTGTTCTTGAAGCAGTTGTTGAAGGTACTACAAACTTCAAACCATGGGGTCCATTCTCAGATATTCAAATCATGGAAGTTGAAGGATTTGTTCCAAACTTAACTGATGCAGATTATGTTGATCAATTACAAAAACGTATGCAAGATAGAGTTGAATTCATCCAATCACGTGAAACTGAAAAAGGTGGATTTGATAAGCTTCCTACCGATGCTTTAGAAGCTCTTCAAAAAGTTGTTACACAAGCTAAAAATGCATAATTGTTAGATAAAAAAGATGTGAATCTAATGATTCACATCTTTTTTATTT
>JAVVPO010000022.1:29127-31125 GCA_036655715.1 Cellulosilyticaceae bacterium
TCTTTTTTATTTTTTCATCAATAATTTTTTCTGCAAGCCTTTTATGATAAGATGCTTGCTCTATAAGTATAAGCACTAATAATACTGTTTCTAGCTCTTCATCATCTATGCCTACTTTAGCCATTTCTTCATGTAAGGTATCAATTCTTCTTTCTACGCCTAAGTTAAAATACCCTATTTCCTTATCTTTAGAGTTAAGATAGCTCTGGTAAAGTTTAGCTAACTTATCCCCTTCTACGTTATCCCCGTTTTTTACAACACTAAATAAATTTTTAATATCTCCAATACTAACAATGTTCTTTAGTTGATAAAGTAATAGCATAAGAATAATATGCTCTTTCGTATATTTTTTCTTTACTGCGGGCATTAATACCTTATCTTTTGTATAGTTATTAATCATCGTCTTAGTCAGTAACTTATCATCTTCAGATCGTTTTGTATGCTTTAGTTTGTCCTCAAATAATGTAATGAGTTGATCCATGTAGAGGTCTATATTCGGAATTTCTCTAAGCTCCATTACTTCTTCTAATCCTAGACTTTTTACTTGTTCATTAAGCCATAATTCATCCATAACTTGCCTCCTTGCATTCATATCTTTATCATACAACATGTTGATTTTAAAAGGCAAGAAATTATTTTCAAGACTGTATTGACTACTACTGAATATCTATGTTATATTTATAATATAACAACAAGTAGTTTTACTTACTACTTGTTGGCACAAGGAGATGTTACTATGAAAACTTATGTTAGAGAACCAATTAATGCATTCACACACCTTATAGGTGCTGGCCTTTCTCTTATTGGAACTATACTTTTACTTATATTAGGTGGCAAAGGTACTCCACTTACAACAGCAGCTACTATTTCTATCATTATATTTGGACTTAGCTTAATTGCCCTTTATACTGCAAGTGGTATTTATCACCTAGTCAATGCTACTGATGCTGTTATACTTAAACTAAAAAAACTTGATCATTCTATGATTTTTATCTTGATTGCAGGCTCATATACTCCATTTTGCTTACTTTCTCTCTCTGGTGCTTGGCGTTGGGGAATTATTGGAACCGTTTGGGGGCTTGCAATAATTGGCATTACCTTAAAAATGTTCTGGATTAATATGCCTAGATGGCTTTCTACAAGTTTTTATATCGGTATGGGATGGATTGCCTTATTTGCACTCAAACCACTTTATACATCGCTTCCTTTAGGTGGATTCGTATGGCTAGTATTGGGTGGTATCATGTATACTATAGGCGGTATCATCTATGGACTAAAGAAACCAAATATATCAGTTCATTTTGGCTTCCATGAAATTTTTCATATCTTTGTTATGTTGGGTAGTGCTTGTCACTACTGGGCAGTATTAAATTATGTATTATAGCAAAAAGCTAGTCTTCCATCACAAGAAGACTAGCTTTTCTAATTACATACGTTTCAAAACTTGATAAGCATTTGCCTGGGATGCTTGCACATAGGGTAGTAGCCAGAAAAATCCTATCCCAAAAGTTATGATACTTACAATACCCCATCCTAAAAAGGACATATCCAAAAGAAATAAATCCACTTTATGACCTTTTGTTATTTCTATACTCTCTTTTAATGCCTCTCCTATACTCATTTCAGGGTGATCTATCAAAATATAAAATGTCATTGAATAGCTATAGGCTTTTACAATCCCAGGGATAATAAATACTAGTGTCCACAAAAATGTCCATAGCATCATCCAGAAATACATACCTAATGCTCTACCCAAATTATAGAATCCAGAAAATGCATCTTTAATACCCACTTCTTCATCCCTACTAATATGATATCCTATCATATATTCCCCAAATACTAAGGGTGCTGTTAGTATAATTGTTATTAGCCATAAATTAATGGGTAAATATTGCACTGCTAGCATCATTATGAATAACAGAAAATACACCCCACCTACAGATCCCCATCTACCACTTAATTGTATCTTACTTTTTGTCTTAATATCTTCTCTTGAAA